>JAAYXS010000027.1 GCA_012515775.1 Phycisphaerae bacterium | reverse complement strand
CTGTCGAGCGCCGCGCGAACGGCGGTTGACCTCGCCCGCCCGCACGAAGACGACCTGCGCCGCATCGCCCCACCGCCGGAGCAGGAAGTACCGGCCGAGCTGCGAAGTCTGCTGGATGCGTACTACCGTGCGCTCGCCCAGCGACAGGGCCGCGAGCCCGTCACAGATCCGGCGAAACCGTAGCGTTTGTCCCTCACCTGCCGCGACGCATGCCGGCCGCCGCGTCGGCGACGGGCACGGTCCGCCTCAAACGCGGGCAGCATCCGGGGGAGGCATCCCGGCGTCCCCTCTCCGCAGGGCATACGCCGGGCGCTGCAGGCGACGGCCGTGGGAATCGCCGGGTGCTGAACCGCGACGGATTCCAGCTCTGGCGCGCCTTGTTTTGGGCGGCTGAAGGCGTATTATAGCCGGTCTGTCGCGACCGGATGGCGCGAGCCCCGTATGGCAGCCTACTGTCAGGATTGATCATGCGTTTTACGAAGTTTTTCCGTCGTTATAGCCGCGCGTTGCTGATGGTTTTTATGTCGTTGCTGCTGGTGACGTGGCTAATCACTCCCGGGGGCAATTCGGGACCCTCGCGCCGGGACGATATCGTCATTGGGAATTCCATTCACGGCGAGATCACTTCGGGCGATTGGGCCCTAGCACAGGCCGAACAGCAGGCGCTCGCGGCTCTGGACAGCTCGGTGATGCGGTTCGACCCGTTGGACTTCTGGCTGCTGACGAAGGAAGCGCAGCGCATGGGCATCCGCGTCGGCTCTGAGGAAGTGCAGGCGGCGCTGGCACAGTCCGGGAACCCGCAGGAGCTGCAGCGCATCCTGGCGGGCATCCAACAGTCGAGCCGCCGCAGTGCGGAAGGACTGTACGAGCTGATTGGCCGCTGGCTCGCCGTTCAGAAACTGCTGAGCATCCAGGAAGAAGCGCTCGCCGAAAGTGCGCCGCGCATCGAAGTGGCCTATCGCGACGCGACCCAGAAAGCGGACGTCCAGGTTTCGGTCATCGACTCGCGGGCCTTCGTCAATGGGGTAGCCGAGCCGACCGAGGAGGAGCTTCAGGCCTTTTTCGAGGCGAACAAGGAGCGTTTCCCCGGGCATACCGACGACCAGATCGAATTCGGGTACCGCCTGCCTGACCGCGTGCGAATTGAGTACGTGACCATCGATCCCAAGAGCCTCGAGCCAAAAATCAGCGCCCGGCAGCGCGAACTCGAGAAGTACTTCCAGGAAAACGCGTGGAACTACACCAAGACCGTCACCCCGGACGCTCAGGCCGCCGCCGGCACCCCAACCAGGGTCCCCATGACGTTCGAGGAAGCCAAGGACCAGGTCCGTAAGGACTTCATCAAGGAGCGTGCCGTCCTGGAAGCGCAAAGTCTGATGAACCAGATTCGCGACACAGTGTACGCCCCCTGGCAGGCCCAGCGTCCGGATGAGCAAGGTTTCCGGCCGGAGCCCGAAGGTGCGCTGGTTTCATTCAGTGATTTGCGGGAACAGTTTGCCTCCCGCGCCGAGGTCATCTACCAGCAGACGCCGCTGATGAGCTACGAGGAGCTGCGGAAGTACTTCGATGATCGCCCTGACTCCCTGTCCGGGCAGCTTGCGGATCAGCTCGGCTCGCCCGAACCGATCTACTCCGAGGGGTCGAACAGACTGTCCGCCTCCGAACTGGCCTTCCGCGTGAAGGGCCTTTACACGCCGCAGCCGGAGGAGCGCCTGCCGGTGCTCAGCCTGAACGAACCCAGCCCGGTGCTGGTTACTCGAAAAACGAACTTCAGCCCTGGAATGCGGCGTCCATCGGAGACGCCTTACCAGCCCTATATGTTCCGCGTGGTGCAGGCAGAGCCGTCTGCGCCGCCCGCGTCGTTGGACGAGGTGCGCGAGCAGGTCCGCGCTGACCTGAAGCTGATGAAGGCCCATACCGCCGCGGGCGAACACGCGCGGCAATTGGCCGAAGCGGCCCGGAGCGTAGGGCTGGCGGCTGCAGTGGAGCAGGCCACTGAGCTGAAGCAGCTTCTGACGGCGGCAGAGCCGGCCGCCCCCGCGTTCTTGAGCGATACTCCTCCGGCCCCCTCCGCCTATGTTACGGAACTGGGCCCCGCGGCGCCGCTGCAGCCGGTGACGCGCATGTCCGACCAGCTCGGGCAATACCTGCCTGACAGTCAGAAGTTGCCGCGCGAAATTTTCCAGGCCGTCGAGGAGGCAGACCCGTCGAGTGCGTCGGCTCACGTGGTGGTGGTGAACGACGTGGCCAAGCTGTTCAAGTGGGCGGTGGTCGAAATCGAGGGCGTGAAACCTGTCTACCGCGGTGAATTCGACCAGCAGAGGCCGCGCTTGCACGCCATGAGCTCGCAACTGGCGGCTCAAGAGGTTCTGGGCGGCTGGTTGAATCCCGAGAATATTCACTTGCGAAACGGATTTGTTGATAACCGAGCGGCGGCGACGCAGCCGGCCGATTAGCATGGGCGCTACCTACAATTTTCGCGAGATCGAACTCAAGTGGCAGCGGACTTGGGCCCGCGAGCGCGCCGCCCGCGCGGCCAACCCCGGTGAGCCGGGCAGCGAACGGCCCAAGTTCTACGTGCTCGACTTCTTCCCCTATCCATCAGGGGCCGGTCTGCACGTCGGCCACCCCCTGGGCTATATCGCATCGGACATCATCGCACGTTACATGCGCATGCGCGGTCATAACGTGCTGCACCCGATGGGCTGGGACGCGTTCGGACTGCCGGCCGAGCAATACGCCATCGAAACCGGCGTTCACCCGCGTGAGACCACCCGGCGCAACATAGCGACCTACAAACGCCAGCTCGAGATGATCGGCCTGGGATACGACTGGGACCGCGAGCTGGCAACCTGCGACGAAAACTACTACCGCTGGACGCAGTGGATCTTTCTGAAAATCTTCAACTCCTGGTACGACCCCGAATGGCGCTGGGTGGATGCCGACGGGCGGACCGTGGTCGGTGCGGCGCGGCCGATTGAGGAACTGCCCGTACCGGCGGACGTGCGCGCCCGCGGCCAGCAGGCCATCGAGGAATACCAGGCCGAGCACCGCCTGGCCTATCTGGCCGAAGTGCCGGTGAACTGGTGTCCGGCGCTGGGTACGGTACTGTCGAACGAAGAGGTCACGAACGAAGGTCGCAGCGAGCGTGGGAACCATCCGGTCTACCGGCGCCCCATGCGGCAGTGGATGCTGCGAATTACGGAGTACGCGCAGCGCTTGCTGGACGATCTGGAAGGCCTGGACTGGCCCGAACCGATCAAGCAGATGCAGCGCAACTGGATCGGGCGCAGCGAAGGGGCCTATGTTGACTTCCGCCTGGACGCCCCCGGCGACCTGGGACGCCAGGTAATCCGCGTATTCACGACGCGGCCGGATACGCTGTTCGGCGCCACGTACATGGTTCTGGCGCCGGAACACCGGCTGGTGCCCATCATCACCACGGATCTGCATCGCGACATCGTAAACGCGTACGTGGCCGAGGCCCGGCAGAAATCGGAGCTCGACCGCACGGCCGAGACGAAGGTCAAGACCGGCGTGTTTACCGGGGCGTACGCCATCAACCCCGTTAATCGGCAGCGCGTGCCGATTTGGGTCGCGGACTACGTGCTCATGGGGTACGGCACGGGCTCGATCATGTCGGTGCCGGCCCACGATGAGCGTGATTTTGAGCTCGCGCGCGAGTTCGGGATTCCCATTCGTGACGTGGTCTATCCGGCGACCGTGGCGGCCATGCACTATTTTGCACAGGCCGCGCCCGCAGAGGCGCAGGCCGAGAGCGAATGGCGTGACGTGCTCGCCGACTTCTTGGACGCCGTGGCGGCGGGCGACGTTGCCCCGCCGGGTTTCGCGCAGACGTTGCAGCAGGTGCTGGCACGGCGTGGCGGTCCGGGGCCCGCGCCGCGTGCGAGCGAGCTATTCGCCGACGGCGTTCTGAAGCAATTGCCCGGCCTGATCGAGCGTGAGCTGGGGCACACGCGCGTGGCTTGGCCAGACGTCTTCGACAAGTTGGGATTCCGCAGCTTCGAAGACCTGCGCGACTGCTTCCAGAAAGGCGAGTTCTGTACGCGCACCGGCGAAGCCTACACCGACCTGGGATTCAACGTGAATTCGCCGGGCGAACCGGGCGACCACTTCCCCGGGCAAAGCAACCTGAACGGGTTACATACGCTGGAGGCCAAGCAGCGCATCACCGCCTGGTTGGAATCGAGCAATCTGGGCGAAGGGACAGTCCAATACAAACTGCGGGACTGGCTCTTCTCCCGGCAGCGTTACTGGGGCGAGCCGTTCCCGATTTTGTACCGCCCCGACGGCGGAATAGAGCCGGTGCCCGAAGCCGAGTTGCCGGTGCGACTGCCGGACATGGAGGACTTTCGCCCGGAAACCAGCGACGACCCCAATTCGCAGCCGGGCAGTCCGCTGGCGCGGGCCAAAGAATGGCAGGTCGTGGAGCGCGACGGCGTCAAGTACCGGCGCGAGCTCAACACCATGCCGCAATGGGCGGGCTCATGCTGGTATTACATCCGCTTCTGCGACCCGCGTAATGCGGCGCGCTTCATTGACCCGCAGGCCGAGCGCTATTGGCTGGGCGGACGAACGGCCGGCGGCGCGCCGCAACTGGGCGGAGTCGACCTGTATATGGGCGGCGCCGAGCACGCCGTGCTGCACCTGCTGTACGCACGTTTCTGGCACAAGGTGCTGTACGATCTGGGCTATCTCTCCACGCCGGAGCCGTTTCACAAGCTGTTCAATCAGGGCATGATCACCGCCTACGCATACCAGGATGCGCGCGGTGTATACATTCACTACAACGACATCGATTTTCGCGAAGACGGAGCTTACCACAAGCAGACGGGCGAGAAGCTGACCGAAACCAACGCCAAGATGTCCAAGACGCTGCGAAACGTCGTCAACCCCGATCACATTATCGAGGAGTACGGCGCGGACACCTTGCGTTTGTACGAGATGTACATGGGGCCGCTCGAGGCCAGCAAGCCCTGGAATACCCGCGACATAATCGGCGTACACCGCTTTCTGCAGCGCGTTTGGCGCCTCATCGTTCAGCCCGTCGACGAAAACGACCCGGAAGGCGCCTGGCGCATTAACCCCAAACTGGTGGATAAGGACAACGAGGCGCTCGAACGGCTGCTGCACAAGACCATTCAAAAGGTCGGCAGCGATATCCAACGCTTCTCACTGAATACGGCCATCGCGCAGATGATCGTCTGGGTAAATGAGGCCGGCAAGGCACAGACGGTTGGGCGCGGCCAATGCGCACGTTTCCTGAAGCTGTTGGCGCCCTTTGCGCCGCACATCAGCGAGGAACTCTGGTCTCGGCTTGAACAGCCGCGGTCAATAGTCGAGGACGGCTGGCCCGGTTTCGACCCGGCCTTGGTCAAAGACGACGTTATTGAGATGGCCGTGCAGGTGAACGGAAAAGTGCGCGGGCGCATCCAGGCCCCGGTGGACGCCGATGATGCCGAACTCACCCGGCTAGCGCTGCAGAACGAGGCGATCGCCAAAGCTGTAGCGGACCGGCCGGTGCGCAAGACCATCGTGGCCAAGGGTCGGCTGATCAATCTGATTCTCGCTTGACGCCTACGTGAGTGCCCGCTGAGCCCTGACCTCGATCGAGGGATCAAGGGATCTAGGGATCAAGAGGCGGGGGCACAACAGAGAGCAGAGCCGGGGCGTGCCGCCCCGGAATCCCGCCGCGAATCTCCCGACCAGAGTGGCGCCAGTCGCCTGGCGGCCTGCGGTGCGAAGTCGGGCCTAATTGCCGCTTGTCAGATCAACTGCCGACAACACGCATTGCATGAACAAGTCGATGTCAAATACGTCCACCCTCTCGCTGCCATCGACATCATTCACGCACAAAAAGTCGCAGGCGCTTTCGCCCACATAGGCGTACCAGGCAGCGTGGCCGCCCGTGACCGCCCTGACGAAGGGCTCCAGGTCGAACACGTTGACCACGCCGTCGCAGTTAGAATCCCCCACCTTTTGGCTGCCGCAGGGCGAAGTTATCCCGTCGCGGGCGGTGCAACCGCAGTCCTCGAGCAGTAATCCCAGATCAATCAGGTTTACGCAGCCGTTCTTGTCAATGTCCGCATTGAGGTTGAAGCGCGCATCGCCCCGGCAGGTGCCAAGCGCACGGTACAGATGCCGCATGTCTGGCCGGCCCACCCAGCCGTCGCCGTTTACATCGCCCGCGCAGCTATTCTGCCATATTGCGACTTCGAGCCGGCTGCCAGAACTGCTCAGCGTACCGCAAGGGGAAGGGCCGAACGCGGCGAATACCT
>JAAYXS010000239.1 GCA_012515775.1 Phycisphaerae bacterium | reverse complement strand
TCCGTCCGCATCCTGGTGCAACCGCAGGGGGTTGACCAGTTCGTCCAGCAAAATGCCCTCTTCCAGCGCCTCGTCGATTTCTTCCGCGATGGCCGGCATTTCCGCCCGCGTACGGCGATAGATGACCCGCACGTTGCGTGCGCCGACGCGCAGCGCCGTGCGCGCGGCATCCATGGCCGTGTTTCCGCCGCCCACAACGATCACCCGCTGCCCGGTGAGACTGATCCGCCCGCGCCGCGCACTGTCCAGGAAATCGATGCCCTGCATCACCATGTCCTCGGCCAGATTGCCGAGGTTAAGCGATCGCAGTTCCTGCAGGCCGGTGGCCACGAACACAGCCGCGTACTTGTGCGTCAGGTCGAGCAGCTCCTGGCGACCGATGCGGCGCTTGGTATGCGACTGCACGCCATGCCGCAGTATGAAGCTGATTTCCCGGTCGAGCACGTCGCGCGGCAGGCGGTAGGCGGGAATGCCGGTTCGCAGCACGCCGCCGATCTCATCGCCGGCCTCGAAAAGGTGAACGCGATAGCCGAGGCGGGCCAGTTGATAGGTCGCGCTGAGACCTGCCGGCCCCGAGCCGACAACCGCGATTTCCGTTTCGCGCACCGGTTGCGTGGCGCTGGGCCACAAGGCATGGTCGGCGACGTAGCGTTCGATCTCCCGGATATCGACGGACTCGTCGTGCTCGCGCCGATTGCAGGCTTGCATGCACGGCGCGGGGCAGACGCGTCCGCATACGCCGGGGAAAGGCGACGTTTTCAGTATCAGTTGCAACGCCTGGTCGTACTCTTTGCGAGCCACGGCTTGCACGAAACCGCGCACGTCGTTGCCGGCGGGGCAGCCGTTGTTGCAGGCAGGCGTGAGCTCATGACGGCTTGGCCGCCGCGAAGCCCACGTACCGGTACGAATGGTCGGCATACCGCCGACTTCCGCGTCCAAGATTCCGGCTATGCGGTTCTTCTTTCGCGGTGCTGCTTGCACTTCAACCTTGCCGTCCAGCTTTTTCGACTGGATTGCATCGAACGCCTGCTTGGCCGCCTTGACGTTCGGGCCGCCGAAATGCGCCTCCGCCAGCGCGGCTTCCACGTCGCTGAACGGCATGCCGACCAGCCGGGCGAAAGCGCCAACGAGGGTCGTATTCACAATTGGGACGGTTTTGGAACCGAGCCCGTTCGCGAAAGCGATTTCGTTGGCATCTACCGTGGCTACGCGCCGCCCAGGGAACATCTCGACGAATTTCTCCGGCGGCTGCGGAGTGTTCAGTAACACAAAGCCGTCGGGCTTCATGCCTGATGCGACCGCAGGCGCGATTAGCGTTGGGTCGATGACGATGATGTGATCCGGCTCGCGGATTTCGTTGTGGTTGGTTATCTCTTCGTCGTCGATCCGAACGTAAGCCTGGACCGGTGCACCGGATCGCTCAGCGCCGTAGACGCCGAAGGCCTGAGCATACTTACCGCGTAAGAAGTAGGCGTTGGCGATTAGCTTGGCGAGGGTCACACCGCCTCTGCCGCCGCGGCCGAAGATTGTCAATTCCACCATGCCGCACCCGGAAAGCGGCCCGCAGCGGCGGGCCAGCGGTTCTATGCCCGGCGCGGCCCGCCGGAGCACACGAGCCCCGCGGCACGCCTGGATTCCAAACAGACCAGCTACCGGATAGCCGCGGCTCGCGTCGGTGTCATACCGAAAGAGTCGCGGCCTGCCAACAGGTCGGTTGGGCAAGATTCGTTCCTGTCGTCACGTCCGATAATTTAGCGAACCACAAGGCGTCTAGGGCGAGAGGCCATTTTCGGGAGCGGTTCTGAGGCTTCACCACAAGTCCAACGAGCGCATTTGGCCGCTGGGATTGTGTAAACATGCACTTGCCATGGCGCGGCCTCGGGCAGCCACGGGAGCAGCAGGCTGTCGCAACTCGTTCGACTACGTTCGCGCTTACGAGGCGTGCTCCCCATCGCCTCGACCTTGAGAGCGATTAGGTTAGTTTGGAAGGCGATCCTGGCCTACCTCGATAATCCTGTACGTGCATGATCTTGCCCTCCACCTCCAGCGCCTTCTCCACGAGTTCGGCGGCTGCGACCGTCGCGCCGCGGCGTGAGCTTATCTTGCAGTCCACTTGCCAGGGCCCCCCGAACATTCGCTAGATTGCGCCGGCCTGGCGAGCGGACGCTTTAGCTGCGTTCGGGCCGGCGGGCCGTTACACTACCGCGATCGCGCCCGACCCGGCCGGGCTGGGTCAAACCGGTGCTGCGCGGTGGTGGCATGGGTTTTGCCGCCGCGCCGGGTTTAGGCTTTGTCCCGGGCGCGTGACGCCAGACCGCTTCAGAGACGTAAGGAGTCCTGCGATGTTTGATCAACCCCACTGGAAGAAACAGCCTTGTCCCGTGGACCTGACCGGGCGGGCGCTGCTCACCTGTTCTTTGTGCAACAAAGGGCTGGCGTTCTCGCCTCAGGAGCGCGACGCGTTGGGCCTGCGCGGGTTGCTGCCGGCTCGCCAACTCTCCATCGAGGAGCAGGTAGCCCTGGAAATGGAACACCTGCGTGCCAAAGAGACCGATCTCGAGAAGTTCATCGGCCTGGCGGCCCTTCAGGATCGAAACGAGACCCTCTTCTATCGCGTCCTGGTTGAGAACACCGCCGAATTGATGCCGATCGTCTATACGCCGGTGGTCGGACAGGCGTGCCAGAAATATAGCCACATTTTCCGCCAGCCGCGCGGGATCTGGCTCACGCCGGAGGATCGCAACCGTATCCCGGAGGTGCTCCGGAACTGGCCCGAGCGCGACATCCGGCTGATTGTCGTGACGGATAACGAACGCATTTTGGGACTGGGCGACCAGGGTGCCGGCGGCATGGGTATTCCCGTCGGCAAGATCGCCTTGTATTGCGCGGGGGCCGGCATTCACCCGTCGCAGTGCCTGCCGATCAGCCTCGATGTGGGCACTAACAATCCGGATCTGCTGCAGGATCCCTATTACATAGGCTACCGGCAGCGGCGGCTGACCGGCGAGGCGTACGATGATTTCATCGAAGCCTTCGTGATGGGCGTTAAGAAAGTGTTCCCACGAGCCCTCGTGCAGTGGGAGGACTTCCTCAAGAATACCGCGTTCGCCGTCCTCGATCGTTATCGTCGCCGCATCACGTGCTTCAATGACGACATTCAGGGCACTTCCGGCGTGGCCTTGGCCGGAATGTATGCCGCCTTGCGCATCACCGGTCAGAAGCTGTGCGATCAGCGGATTGTCTACGCTGGTGCCGGCGCGGCCGGCGTTGGAATCGGGCGCCTGGTCGCCACGGCGATGGCCGAGGAGACCGACAACCAGGCCAAGGTTCATAAGGCTCAGGCGTTCCTGGATTCGGCCGGCCTGGTTCACGAAGGCCAAGTCATCAAAGACCCGCACAAACGCCCCTTCGCCATGTTGCGGAGCGAAATGCGCGAGTACGGCTTTACAGGCGACGGCCCGTTCGATCTGCTTGAAGTCGTCAAACGGGTGAAGCCGACCATTCTGCTGGGCACGACCGCTCGCCCGGGCACCTTCACGGAAGAGGTTGTTCGCGAGATGGCCAAGCATTGCGAACGGCCGTTGATTTTCGCGTTCAGCAATCCGACCTCGAAGGCCGAGTGCACTCCTGAAGAGGCTATCCGCTGGTCCGACGGGCGCGCCCTGGTGGCTACCGGCAGCCCCTTCGCGCCGGTTGAATACAAGGGCAAGCGGCACGTGATCGGGCAAGGCAACAACGTTTTCATTTTCCCGGGCGTCGGGCTGGGCGTGATTCTGGCGGAAGCGAGCGAGGTGCCCGACCTGTTCTTCTCGGTTGCGGCCAAGACTCTGGCGGATTGCATTACGCCTGACCGCCTGGAGCAGAACGCGCTTTACCCGGATCAGGGCCGCCTGCGCGAGATCAGCGCCAAGATCGCCGTCAACGTCCTCCGCGAGGCCAAGCGGCTGCGGATCGGCCGCATGATCCCGGACAACGAAATTGAAGCTTACGTGGCGGAAAATATGTGGTATCCTGAATACAGCGAGTACGAGTATCGCCCTGGATAGGCGCGGTGCGGCCCCCGCTGCGGCGGGAGCGCGGACCGTCTCCTACCCGTTGGAGTGCGCCTGCCCCGGTGTTATTGTGCACCGGGGCGGGTTTTTTTTGTGTGTGTGGGTTCAGGCTTCCGGCCGAGCCAGAGGATCCAGAGATGACCGCGCGGGCAGAGGGATCGCGCTATGGGGTCCGCACATCCAATAGCTTACGCCATATCCGGTTGTGCTACGCCGAGCAACTGCGCGAGTTGAGCTAATTGAAACGGCTTCTCGAGCTGAACTAGTGACATCTGGCCGCTGGTTGGCTCGGAGGCAGCCGTCACCGTTCGTATGGTCTTAACGCGTGGGTTCTGGCCGGCGGCGAAACTATGGAGAGTCTTGACCTCCCCATCAGACACGCGGTCCGAAAGCACCAGCGCATCGAAGGGTTCACCCGACACAAGTCGCGCAGCGTCTTCGCTCGACTCGACTGTCTCGACAGCGAACCACCGGCACAGATAGGTGGTGATAGACCAGCGGGTAAGGTGGTCCGGCTCGAGCAGCAGCACGCGCCCACGCTGGGGCCCTCGGGTGGCTTTCTTGGTCGTTTTCGCCATCACGGCGTGTCTCGGCCTCATGCAAAGCTCCTGGGGACAGCGGATCAGCATGCTGCGTGCCATCTTTGTGTACCTCTCCATTGAATGCCTGATAGTTCGCGGGTTGCGTGTTCTTGCTGTCGTTCGGCGCACGGATGCGGGAGGCGCGTGGAATCTCAGGGGGCGGGGCGACCACGTTCTGTGCGGAATGCCACAAGTTACTGCATTTTCAGGGGGTTATGACCGGCCGGCGCCCGCGTGCCTGGGCCTTTGTGCCAAAAACCGCGCTCGTGAGGCATATTCCTCATTTCGGCTGGACATAGTCTTGAAGTTGAGCGAGGAAGTCAGGACAAGCGGGCGGTTGTCGCTTGCCCGCGCAGCAAAACGGCGGTGGCATCCATGCCACCGCCGCTGACGCCTGCGGAGCTGTCGCCTCTATTGAGGTCGCCGGCCCGACCCGCGCGCGAGTTGGTGCTCGAGGGTGGCCAGCAACTCAGACAAGGGCGACTCCTGCGGTCCCGCTGACGTCCTCCACACGACCGCGCCATTCGTTTCCAACGTTTTCTCGATGCGACGCACGGCCATGAGTACGGTCGAGTGGTTCTTGTTGCCCAGGAAGCGTCCGATCTCAGGATAGCTCATGCGCGTGTGTTTGCGGATGAGGTACATTGTCACGGCCCGCGCCAAGCTGATCGTGCGGTCGCGGGAATCGGAGTGGATGGCGTCGCGCGAAAGACCGAAGTAGGCGGCCGCGACGCGCTCGACGTCGGCCGGCTCGGGGGCACGGTCGGCCCGTTCCGAAACCGCTTTGCGCGCCATCTCGAGATCGGCGGGTCGTTTGGCCAGAGCCGCGACGGCGGTCAGAGTGTACAAGGCGCCTTCCAGCTCGCGCACGTTACCTTCGATTCTGTGGGCAATGAAGTCGAGCGCCTCATCGGCGACCTGGGCATTTATCTCGGCGGCGCGTCGCGCCAGAATTTCGCGGCGCGTGTCGAAATCAGGCGGGTTGATTTGAACCACCATGCCGGCCACGAGGCGGCTGATTAGCGGTTCCGAAAGAGTCGCGATCGTCCGCGGGTGCCGATCGGAAGCGAGTATGACGGCTTTTCCCCAGCCATCGATGGCATCGAAAGTATGCAAGAATTCGTCTTGCGTGCCTTTCTTGTTAGCGAGAAAGTGGATGTCGTCGACGAGAAGCACGTCGACGTTTCGGAACCGCGTACGGAACGCATCGATACGGCCGGTCTTGATGGCGTAGACAAACTCATTGGTAAACTGCTCGCCGGAGACGAAGCGCCACTCCAAATCCGGATGCTGGCGCCGCACGCCGTTGCAGATGCCTTGCATTAAATGCGTTTTGCCGAGACCGCAACCGCCGTGCAGAACCAGGAGACGGAAATCCGCCCCGGGACGGCGCACGACGGCGGTGGCGGCCGAGTACGCGAGTTGGTTTGAGGGTCCGACCACGAAATTGTCGAGCTCACCACGCAGCAGGCGCGGTCGCGGCGCAGGCGCCGCAGGACGCCGCTGCGGCGGCAGTTGCGCCGTACCAACGGCAGATCGCGCCAACGCCGGGGCTGCGTCGGAGCACGGGTGCGCCACCTGCACGTTGATTGACGGCTCGGCCCCGATCACTTCGCGCGTGGCTTCGATCAGTTGCGGCAAGAAGTTCGCAGTGATCCACGTGCCAACGAGCGGGTTCTCCACCATTACTTGCAGGTGCTCGCCCTCGAGGGAGAACGCCGTGTGCGCACCGAACCAGGTCTGAAAGCGGCTCATGCCGATTCGTCGCGCGACTTTTTCGCGAATATGACAAACCCTCTCCGCTGCGGTTGTATCCACCATCCGCCTCAAGAAACATGCCCAGCGAAAGCTGAGCGTTATTTGTGTATTGTAAGAGATTCGCCGAACAGCCGCTCATCCCCGCAGGACGACGGCACAGTGAAATATAACGCGCGCTTAACGATTTAGCAATTAAGTTTTTCTCAACAGATGCGCGCGCACTCGTAACTTCTGGACACGACACAAACTGTTGCACAAAAAAAATTTCGCGGCGCAGCTAGAACCACCGGTTTTCAACAATCGCCACCACGCGCCGCGCCCGGCGATGCAGATAATGATCATCCGGCCTGCGAACCGCCGGGACTTTGAAAAGGAAAAAGATACGCATCACGTTGCGTGGTGACTTGAAACCCGTTTCGCTGATACACACGCTTGGCGGGCTCATTACGTTCGTCAACCGCGAGCGTCAAACGCCGCGCGCCGCGCCGACGGCATTGCGCCAGCGCTCGCCGCAGCAGCACCGTGGCCAGCCCACGCCGCCTGAAGGCCGGCGCTACACCCATATATGCGAGCTCGACGGTGCGCCCGTCGCGCAGCGGCGCCAGAAGAATGCATCCGGCGCTCACACCATCCACGCGCAAAATCTCCCAAAGCGCGGGATCAAACTCGCCGGCTGCCTGATGTCCCGCGATGACCGCGTCAATCGGACGCAACCGCGTTAGTTCTGGACAATCCTGGCTTTCCTTATATGTCTCAAGCAACAATGCTGCGAACTCGTCGTACGTCTGACGGCCGAACGTCAGCCAGGCCGATTCTTCTACCTGCGGTGGATCAACCCACGGATATCGCACGTCACGCTCTAGATAAGTCAAAGGCGCGAGCAGGCGGAACCCGGCGCTCTCCAATAAGTTCTTTTGGGCGTGTGCTTTCGGCAGAATCAAAGCCTGCGCGAAGTAAAGTCCGCGCTGGCCGAGAAGCGCCAGCGTGGTTCGCAGCAGCTCTTGCTGCTCGACCGCCCTGATACCCAGTTCGGCCGGAACCGGTATCAGCACGATCGCCGTCGAACCGGGCAATAAGAGAGCCAATACCAAAGCCACCGCTCGATCCACGCTCCCGATGCGCCAGGCTTCCCACCGGATTCGCGGATCGTGGACGTAGTCCTGGAAGGCCTGTACCGCGGTGCGCGAAGCGGCGCGCCCGCCGGGCGTGGCGAGCAGCAGCGGCAGCGTCCGCTTCAGTTCTTCGCGGCTGACTTGTTCGATGTTTGGCACGACGGTCCTGCGTGTACTGCAAGCACCGGCCGCCACATGGGGGCGTCCGGTTTAAGGCCTTAGCGCGCCAGGGCTCGCGCGGCCCGATTAAAGGCGCCTCGGCTGCCCGCCGAACGGCGTCTTGGCGAAGCCGCGGGCGACGCTTACAATTTCGCGTCTTCCGGCGAGCAAGTGCGCCATTGTGCCGAACGGCGTGTCGCGAGGCAAATCTCGCGTGTGATGCCCTGCGGCGGCGCTGAAGTACGAGCCGCAAGAGAACGGAGGCCGCTCATTTCCATGTGGATTCGGAGCGTGTGTCATGCGTGTTGGCGACCCAAACCGCTGACCGTTATAGCCGGCGTGTTCTTGCTCGCGCCCCTCCTGGTCGGGTGTCGGCCCGGGGTGCAATGGCGACTGGGGCCTTATGAAGACGCTCGCGCGCAAGCGCAAGCGCAGCAGCGGTTGAACTTTGTGTACTTCCGCACGTGGTACTCGGTTGAGTGTACGCGGTTTGAAGAAGACGTGCTGATGCAGCCGCGCGTGGTAGAAGCGCTCCGGAGCCTGGTGGCCGTGCCGCTGGAGTATGATGTGGATCGCGATACCGCGCGGCGCTGGAGCATTACACAGGTTCCGTCATTCGCAATCGTCGATCCATCGGGGAAAGTGCTCGCTTCGGCCCAGGGAGTTGTTTCCGCGGATGTGCTGCTTGCGGCGATTGATCGGGCGCAGCAAAAGAGCGTACAAACCCCCGCCGCCCCGCCATGAGTGGCTGACCGCCGCTTGCGCCGTTTTAATTGCCGCGCTAGCGGGCGGCTGCGCCCAAGATGGCGCCAGCGCTCCGACGGCGCCGCTGTTGGCGTTTGGCCGTACGGGCATGGGGCCGGGCGAGTTCAGCTATCCGCGTGCTGCCGTACTCGGTTCCGATGAGCTTGTACGCATTGTCGACAAAGCGGCGCGCATTCAAAGCTATAGTTTGGACGGTGGGTTCCTTCGCGACTGGAAGACGCCGGAAATGCAAGCCGGCATGCCGACCGGTCTGGGGGCCGACAATGAGGGCCGCATTTACGTAGCGGATACACATTATGCGCGCGTCCTCATCTACGATTCACAGGGCCGACTGCTCGAAAAGTTCGGCAGCTTCGGCACGGGACCCGGACAATTCGGCCTGCCCACGGATGTGGCCGTGGCGCGCGACGGCTGCCTTTATGTTTCCGAATACGGCGTGAACGACCGCGTCAGCAAATTCACGCCGCAGCACGAGTGGCTTTTCAGCTTTGGCGGCAAAGACGCGGGCCAGGCAGCACTGCGGCGGCCGCAGTCGCTGCTCGTGGCGCCGGACGACACAGTGTGGGTGGCCGATGCGTGCAATCACCGCATCTGCCACTTTGATGCGGCGGGTAGGTTCCTTGGCAGTATCGGGAAACCGGGCCGCGGTTCAGGCGAACTGCGTTTTCCGTACGGCCTGGACCGCCTTTCGGACGGCAGCTTTGTAGTGGCCGAGTTCGGCAACAACCGCGTCCAGCGCTTTGATTCTTCCGGCCGCTCGCTGGGCGTCTGGGGCACGCCGGGGCGCGGGCCTGGGCAGTTGGCGTATCCGTGGGCGGTGGCGGCGCTGCCCGCGGACCGGGTGCTGATCGTGGATTCCGGCAACAATCGCGTGCAGGTGATAGATGGCCTGGCGCGCTCGACGTGGCGCAGTCCTGAGTGAATCCAACGCAACTTGTAAAACGTGAGTTGCTCGATCCGCGGCCGGAAAACGAGGCCGGACTGCGACCCATTGCAGGTGCGGTGAACATTCCCTTCGCGGAGCTGAGCGCGCGGCTGCACGAGCTGCCGCCCAAGTCGGAAATTATCCAGGTGGTCGGGCCGCCGGATTTGGCAACGACTGTCGTGGAGTGGCTGACGCAGCATGGGCGTGTCGCACGGGTTGTCGCCGGGCAGGCCGAAGCAACTGCGGACACCTCGCCGGTGAGGTCCGAGGCGCGAGCGAATGAGGTCGGCCGACTGTGGGAGCCGAGTGCGTTTTTGGAGGAAGTTGCGGGGCAACTTCGGCTCTGCGCGGGCGAGTCGCCCGGAGCGCCGGGCAGCGCTCTCGACTTGGCGTGTGGGTCGGGGCGGAACGCCGTGTTCCTGGCCTGTTGCGGCTGGAAGGTAACGGCGGTTGACATTCTCCCGGACGCGCTTGATCTGGGGCGCGAGCTGGAACGGCTGTATGCGCGCGGTTGGCATGCGGTTAAATGGATTTGTGCGGACATCCATACCGCCAATGCCGGCGGGACGCCGCAGCCGAATGAGTACGCCGGCGGAACGCCGTGGCCACAGCAAGTGCTGCCAGAGCGAATGGGGCCACAGCAATTGGGGTGGCGGCCGGATGAGCAATTCGACTTGGTTACCATGTTTCGTTACCTGGATCGAGGCCTCGTGCGACAGTTGCCGGACTGGGTCAAGCCGGGCGGGAGTATCGTGCTGGAGACGTTCACGACCGAGCACCGTCAACGGCACGGGCGGCCGGCGCGTGCCGCACACGTTTTGCGACCGGGTGAGCTGAGAGAGCTTTTTGCACCGGTGTTGAGCCGCATGCGGCTGCGGCACTACTCGGAGGGCTGGCGTGGCGCGGAACACACGGCGCGCCTATGGGTGCAGTGCAGCGCGCCCGGCAATTAGCCTCAGTGATGCGGCAGTTGGCCTCCCAGTGTCGCATGGCGCCCTCAGCCCTGAAATCTACATACGCACCGTAATAGGCCTCATGTTTGGGTTGGATAGCCAGTTTGCCAGATTGCCAAATGGTTGCCGCTTTGGGCGATAAAGCGGCGTTTTGATTTCTCCAGGGGGCAGGTTGCCAGATTGCCAAGGTATGCGCGCTCGAATTTGGCAAAGTGCCGATAACGCGCTGCGCGGGCTTGCCCCAGGTGATCAAGCGGTCTGATAAAAAGGCGTGTAGCTGCGGGCATAGGGGGCAGATGATCTGATGCTCATGCTTTTTGTGCACTCGATTTTGATAACCTGAGGCGCCGCTGCGCGGAGAGAGTTGATAGGTGAGAGGTAAGGAGGGGGCACATTTCGAATACCGCATAGTGGGTACCTTTCTGCGCGCGGGGGCGCGGTTTCTGCTAGGGATTCTATGAAGCTGTCAGCTCTCAGCTATCAGCTTTCAGCCAGAGTGCGCGGATTGTGCGTGGTTGCGCGCCAATGGCGGCGTGGGCACTGCATGGGGTGATAAAGTGATAAAGAAAGCTCTCAGCTATCAGCTCTCAGCTTTCAGCCAACGCAACCGCCAAGACGGCAGAGGGCGAGGCAAGGGGCACAAACTAGTAGCTGCGTCTGCGTCCGCGTTTCGACGTGTGGTGCAGGTGGCGGATTGGAGCGCTGGGTCCGCGCCGGACGCCATCATGGCGAAGTACGAGTACGACCCGCGCGGGTCGCCCAGGCCGGCGAACGCCGCGCATCTGACGTGCGGCAACGCCTGATTGGGGCAGAGGAAAAGCACAGCGGCCGACCCGAGCGGGCGTCGGGTCGGCCGCTGCTTGTGACGAGCTTTCAGGTCGAGCTACGAGCGCACCGGCCGTTACGGGCACGGCGGGCAGTCGCCGACCAGGCACTCGACGAATGGGTCGATGTCAAACACGTTCACGTGGCCGTCGCAGTTGATGTCGGCCAGCATGCAGTCGCAGTCCGGGTACTCGTCATAATAGGGCTCGCATTCCGGCCCACTGGTCAACGCCAAGACAAACGGGTCGATATCGAAAACGTTCACGAGGTTGTCGCAGTTCAAATCGCCGCGCTGCCGGGGCGGTGCGTATTCGTATGCGCCCATATCGACTAGCGGCGGCGCGCCGCTGCCGGTATCAGGCACGGTTACGTCATCCACGAACCGCGGCCGCACGCTCAGGTCGAACGGCACAGGTTCGGACACGTCGCCGTCGCCGTCGAGGTCGAACGTATCGGGCGGCACCGCGCTGTTATCGCCGGCGTCAATGCAGGGTGACCCTGGGCCCAAGCGGTAATCATTGTCCTCCCAGGTAGCCGGATCATCGTCCGGACCGTCCGGGTCGACGAACAGCGGGTCGGCGTC
>JAAYXS010000238.1 GCA_012515775.1 Phycisphaerae bacterium | reverse complement strand
CTATGCAATTTTGTTGCCAGGGCGATGAATTTTCAAAAATTGGCGCTTGCAAAGGTCAACAACTTCGCTATAGTTACGAGGCTACGCGGTGATGGCTTTGGTTCTAGCTTCAGCACGGTTCGTCTCATTTGACGGCCGAAGGGTTGCAGTGCCTCAATGGACCAACAGGTCCGATACTCGGCCGATGTGGGAGCCATTATGCCATCTCCCCTCAATCGGGGGCCGTTGAACTAAGTTGGGCAAGGGCTTGGCCACGAGGGTGACTCAGCATGCTGATTAATTACGTTCGGGATTTTAGTCGCCACGGCGACGCGGTGCCGGTTCCGAACCTGATCGAAATTCAGACGGAATCGTACGACCGATTCCTCCAGGTGAAGGTTGACCCTTCCAAGCGCCAGCCGATCGGCCTTGAGGCCCTGCTGCGCGAGGTGTTCCCGATCGAGAGCTACGACGGGAACATGCGGCTGGAGTACGTCGATTACCAACTAGACCCGCCGCGCTATACGCCCGACGAAGCGCGCGAGCTGGGACTGACGTACGGCCGTCCCTTCCGGGTCCGCGTGCGCCTGCACCGCAAAGACGTCGAGGAGGTCAAGGAAGAGGCGATTTACCTGGGCGAGATTCCGATCATGATGGGCGGCGGGGAGTTCATCGTTAACGGCTCGGAGCGCGTCATCGTCTCGCAGCTTCACCGCTCGCCCGGCGTGGACTTCGTGAAGGAATCGGCCGAAGGCGACCGCGCCTTGCACGCGTGCCGCATCATCCCGGAGCGCGGCTCGTGGATCGAGATTAACGTTACGCGCAAGGACGTGCTGGCGGTTCGGATCGACCAGAGCAGCAAGATACCCGCGACGACGTTCCTGCGGGCGATGGACGCGCGGTACGGCTCTGACGAAGCGGTAGTAAAGACCTTTTATGCCTCGAAGACAGTTCGCACGCAGGCCCTCAAGCCCGAGATGTACGCCGCCGCTGCGATCGTCGACCCCGAAACCGGTGAAGAGCTGGTGCGGGCCGGAGCGCAAATCGGCGAGGCGCTCAACAAGATTCGTGAATCCTCGATCAAGCAGGCCGACGTGATCGCCAAGATGGTCGACCCGATCATCCTGAACACGCTGGCCGAAGACAACACGCACACTCATGAAGAAGCCTTGATGAAGATCTACGCCCGCCTGCGGCCCGGAAACCCGGTGCAGCTCGAAAAGGCGCGCAAGCTCTTCCAAGAGAAGTTTTACGACGACACCCGCTATCGTCTGGGCAAAGTGGGCCGCTTCCGCCTGAACCGCAAATTCGAGCAGGGCATTCCCGAAACCGAGATGGTGCTGCGCCCCGAGGACTTCGTCAGCTCACTGAAGTACCTGCTGGCGCTGCGTTCGGGCGACGGGCAGGTGGACGACATCGACCACCTGGGCAACCGGCGGCTGCGGACCATCGATGAGCTGGCCTCCGACGAGATGCGAAAGGGCTTCCTCAAGCTGCGCCGCACCGTTCAGGAGCGCATGAGCCTGAAGGACCCCGAGTCGATCGGAAAAGTTGCCGAACTGGTCAACACGAAGAGTATTTCAAGCGCGATCGACTTCTTCTTCGGTCGCAGCGAGCTGTCGCAAGTAGTGGACCAGACCAACCCGCTGGCGCAGCTTACACACGAGCGGCGTCTGTCGGCCCTCGGGCCCGGCGGTCTGAACCGCAAGCGGGCCGGCTTCGAGGTCCGCGACGTACACATCAGCCACTACGGCCGCATCTGCCCGATCGAAACGCCGGAAGGCGTGAACATCGGCTTGATCGCATCGCTGGGCATTTACAGCGACGTGGACGAGTACGGCTTCCTGATTACGCCGTACCGAAAGGTGGAGCGCGGCAAGGTCAACGGCGAAGTGGTGTACCTGCGGGCCGACGAGGAAATGAAAACCGTTCTCGGTCCGCCCGATGTCGTGGACGAAAGCAAGGAGGGCGAGATTCGGCCGACGGTGCCGCGTGACGAGTATCTGCGGCGGGCGCGTGACGGTTCGGACGGGGCGCGTAAGCCGCGCAAGCTGAAAGAGGGGGCGGTACTGGCGCGGGTTCACGGCGAGTTGCAGCAATCGACCTCCGAGGAAATCGAGTACGTTGACATTTCTCCCAAGCAGACGGTCGGCGTATCGGCCGCGCTGATTCCGTTCCTCGAGCATGACGACGCCAACCGTGCGTTGATGGGCTCGAACATGCAGCGCCAGGCGGTGCCGCTGGTGCGGACCGAGCCGCCGATCATCGCGACGGGCATGGAACGGGCGGTGGCCGTGAACAGCGGCATGGTGGTTCGGGCCCGCACGAGCGGGAAGGTGACGTTCGTCGATGCGCGGCGCATCGTTATTAATGACACCGATGAGTACGAGCTGCGGAAGTTCGTGGGCCTCAACGAGCGCACCTGTTTGAACCAGAAGCCGATCGTCAAGCCCGGTCAGCAGGTCAAGGCGGGCGAGGTGATCGCGGATGGCGCCGCCACGCACCAGGGCGAGCTGGCGCTGGGGCGGAACGTGCTGGTCGCGTTCATGACATTTGACGGCTACAACTTCGAAGACGCCATTCTGATCTCCGAGCGGCTGGTCAAGACCGATACTTTCACCAGCATTCATATCGAGTCGCACGATGTGGAGATTCGCGAGACCAAGCTGGGCCGCGAGGAATTCACACGCGATATTCCCAACGTTTCGGAGCGCGCCCTGCGCAACCTGGACGATAAGGGCATCGTGCGCATCGGCACGCGCGTCGGGCCGGGCGACATTCTGGTGGGCAAGGTTTCGCCGAAGAGCAAGAGCGAGCTGTCGCCCGAGGAGAAACTGCTGCACGCGATCTTCGGGCGGGCCGGCGAGGACGTGAAGAACGACTCGCTCGAACTGCCGGCCGGGCAGGAAGGCATTGTGATCGGCACGCGGCACTTCAGCCGGCGCACGCACCTGTCTGAAGAGCAGAAGCGGGAACTCGAACGACAGATGAAGGCCTTCCAGGCCGACTGCGATGCGCGGCGGATCAAACTGTTCCGCCAGATGGTGAGCGCCATCGAGGCCGCGACCGAACAGGTGTTGATCGACCCGAATACGCGCCAGAAGGTGGGGCGCAGCGAGAACCCGGAAGTCATCCGCGAACAGATCGATACCTTCTCGCTCAAGTGGGTCAAGCCCGCCAGCAAGCGCGATGAGGCAGAGGCCATTTACAACCAGTACTGGCCCAAGATCGCCGACATCGCCAGCGAATGCGAGCGCCGCCTGGGGCACATGAAGCGCGGCGACGAACTGCCTTCGGGCGTGCTGGAAATGGTCAAGGTCTACGTGGCGACCAAGCGCACCCTGTCGATCGGCGACAAGATGGCCGGGCGGCACGGGAACAAGGGCGTCATTGCCAAGATCCTGCCCGAAGAGGACATGCCGTTTTTGGCGGATGGCACGCCGATCGACATCTGCCTCAACCCCCTGGGTGTGCCGAGCCGTATGAACGTCGGGCAGATTCTGGAGACGCACCTGGGCTGGGCGGCGGCCGTGCTGGGCTTCCAGGCCGTCACGCCGGTCTTCGACGGCGCCAAAGAGGCCGAGATCAAGGCCTGCGTGGAAGAAGCCAACGCTCTGGTTCGCAAGCGCAGGCAGGAGCCGGACGTGGTCCGCAACGCCGGGCGCACGCGGGACCTGTTGGTCGAGATGCCGCGCAGCGGCAAGATAACACTGTACGACGGTCGCACGGGCGAGCCGTTCGATCAGCCGGTGACCGTCGGTTACATGTATCTGCTCAAACTGCACCACCTGGTTGATGACAAGATTCACGCCCGCTCGACCGGCCCGTACAGCCTGATCACCCAGCAGCCGCTGGGTGGCAAGGCCCGCACCGGCGGCCAGCGCTTCGGCGAGATGGAAGTCTGGGGCTTGGAGGCCTACGGCGCGGCTTACGTGCTGCAAGAGCTGCTGACCGTCAAGAGCGACGACGTCGAAGGGCGCACCAAGATTTACGAGAGCATGGTCAAGGGCACGCACACGCTCGATGCCGGTACGCCGGTTTCGTTCGACGTGCTCTGCAATGAGATTCGCGGGCTGGGGTTGAACATCCAGCTCGAAAAGAGCCGGTTGGGATAAGTGAATGCACAAAAACGCATTCGTAATTCCCGAGGAGGCGGGTTGATGTCCGAAGTGGTCTACGGGACCGGAACCGATGTAACGCCGGCCGAGCTGGCCGAATTCTATACCCGGGTTCAGCACAACATCGCCGCCCAACCGCAACAGATTGAGAAGATGCTGGCCAACAGCGCTACTTTTGTCACCGCCCGCTTGGACGGGAAGCTGATCGGCATCGCCCGTGGCGTGTGCGACGGGCTACGCGGCTACCTGACCGAGTGCAAGCTGGATCCCGCCTACCAGGGTCCGGCGGCGGTGACAAAGACGGACGGCCGCATCGAACATGACACCAATGGCATTGCACTGGAAATGGCTCGTCGCGTGTTGAGCAAGCTGTTCACCGACGGCATTCGGCGGGTGGACGTAGTGGCTTGGGGCACCGAGGTGGATTTCCTGGAGGAACTGGGTTTCCAGAAGCAGGGTGGGCTGGTGGGCATGACGATGCGGGCCGACCAGTGGCCAGGCAGCACCGCACCAGCCGGATCGTCGCGCGCGGCCGGACAGGCGGTGTCGTCGAATGGAGCACGAAACGACTAATCGGCGGTCGCCCGCCGAGTGAGTTTTCAATAGAGAGGTAGTACAGCCGATGGCCGAGACTGTTTACGACCGGATCAACGACTTCACGGCAGTCCGCATCTCGCTGGCCAGCCCGAATGACATTCGGGCCTGGAGCTTTGGCGAGGTGAAGAAGCCGGAGACGATCAACTACCGGACGTATCGAGCAGAGAAAGACGGGCTGTTCTGTGAGCGCATTTTCGGTCCGGAACGCGACTGGGAATGCTTCTGCGGCAAGTTCAAAGGCACCAAGCACAAGGGGATGATCTGCGACCGTTGCGGCGTGAAGGTGACGCACAGCCGCGTGCGCCGCAAGCGCATGGGGCACATCAACCTGGCCGCGCCGGTGGTGCACATATGGTTCTTCAAAGCCATGCCGAGCCGTCTGGGCACGCTGCTCGACATGAAGACCTCCGACCTGGAAAAGATCATCTATTTCCAGGATTACGTGGTGGTCGATCCGGGCGCCTCCAAGCTTGAACGCAAGCAGCTCCTGACGGAGGAAGAGTACCGCCGGGCGATCGACGAATACGGCGACACCGGCTTCCGCGCGCTCATGGGCGCCGAGGCAATCCGCGAGCTGCTCACGCAAATCGATCTAAGCGCGCTTTCGGCCGAACTTCTGGACGGGCTGCGCAAGACCGGCAGCAAGCAGAAGATCAAGGAGCTGTCGCAGCGGCTTAAGCTGGTTGAGGCCATTCGCCAAAGCAATAACCAGGCGGAATGGATGGTGCTGGAAGTTATTCCGGTCATCCCGCCTGACCTGCGTCCGTTAGTCCTGCTGGATAGCGGCAACTTCGCCAGCAGCGACCTGAACGACCTCTACCGCCGCATTATCAACCGCAACAACCGCCTCAAGAAGCTGATCGATCTCAACGCCCCCGAGGTGATTATCCGCAACGAAAAGCGGATGCTGCAGCAGGCCGTCGACGCCCTCTTCGACAACGGCCGCTGCCGCCGCCCGGTGTTGGGCAGCAGCAATCGCCCGCTCAAGTCGCTGACCGACATGATCAAGGGCAAGCAGGGCCGCTTCCGCGAGAACCTGCTGGGCAAGCGCGTCGATTACTCCGCCCGCAGCGTGGTCGTGGTCGGCCCCGAGCTGAAGCTGTGGCAGTGCGGTCTGCCGAAGAAGATCGCGCTCGAGCTCTACCAGCCCTTCATCATCCGCAAGCTGCGCGAGCGCGGCCTGGCGGACACGATCAAGAGCGCCAAGAAGATGCTCGAGCGCCGCGAGCAGCCCATCTGGGATATCCTCGAAGAGGTCATTTACCAGCATCCGGTCCTGCTCAACCGCGCCCCGACGCTGCACCGCATGGGTATCCAGGCCTTTGAGCCCGTGCTGGTCGAAGGCAACGCCATTCGCATTCACCCCCTGGTCTGCCGCGGCTTCAACGCCGACTTCGACGGCGACCAGATGGCCGTACACCTGCCGCTGTCGATCGAGGCCCAGGCCGAGTCGCACGTGCTGATGATGAGCACCAATAACATCTTTAGCCCGGCCAACGGCGCCCCGATCATGTCCGCTTCCCAGGACATCGTCATGGGCATCTACTACCTGACCTGCGAGCACGCGGGCGAGCCCGGCGAGAGGCCCGTCGGCCAGGAGCGTGCCTTCTCCTCGGTAAGCGAGGCTCTCATGGCCCTGCACCTGCGGCAGATCGGCATGCACACCCCGATCCGCGTCCGTGTTGCGCGAACGCGGGTGATCGAGGGCCGGGCCAAGCCCGCCGTTGCGGCGCCCAAGAACGGTCTGGTGCGCACCACGGTCGGCCGCTGCGTCTTCAACGACATCCTGCCGCCCGAGATGCCCATGTACAATTATCCTCTGGGCAAGGCCATCTCGCGGGTTATCGATGATTGCCATCACCAGTTGGGCCGGGCCGAGACGATCAAGTTGCTCGACCGGATCAAGGAACTGGGTTTCCGCTGGAGCACGCTGGCCGGCCTCTCCTTCGCACTGACCGACCTGCGCATTCCGGAGGTTAAGGCCAAGCTGGTCGAGGCCGCCCAGAAGCTGGTCGATCGCGTCGAAAAGAACTTCCAGGCCGGCAACATCACGCCGATGGAGCGTCACAACCAGCTCATCGATATCTGGGTCCACGCCCGCGAACGCGTGACGCAGGAAATGATGAAGACCCTGGCCGAAGACTGGCGCACCGAAGGCGGCGCCGAGGCCAAGAAGGATGCCCCGAAGGCCAAGCCTTATCTAAACCCGATCTACCTCATGACCGACTCCGGCGCGCGTGGTTCGGTCGACCAGATCCGCCAGCTCGCCGGGATGCGCGGCCTGATGGCCAAGCCGTCCGGCGAAATCATCGAGGCCCCCATCAAGGCCAACTTCCGCGAGGGTCTGTCCGTGCTCGAGTACTTCAGCTCGACCCACGGCGCCCGCAAGGGCCTGGCCGATACGGCCCTCAAGACCGCCGACTCAGGCTACCTGACCCGCAAGCTGGCCGACGTGGCCCAGAACGTGATCATCAACGAGCTCGACTGCGGCACCATCGAATCCGTCAGCAAGAGTACCATCTACCGCGGCGAGGAAGTCGACGTGAAGCTGTCCGAGCTGATCATCGGCCGCGTCGCCCGCGACACCATCCGCAACCCCGTCACGGACGAGATCATCGTCCGCGAGAATGAGCTGATCACGCCGGAAATTGCCCGCCGCCTGGAAGCCAAGCCCGATGACGGCGGCCTTGGCCTCGACAGCATCCGCGTCCGCAGCCCGCTCACTTGCGAAAGCCCGCAGGGCATCTGCGCCCGCTGCTATGGGGCTGACCTGTCCACCGGCATGCTCGTCGAGGAAGGCCTGGCGGTCGGCATCATCGCCGCTCAGTCCATCGGCGAGCCCGGCACGCAGCTCACGATGCGTACTTTCCATACCGGCGGCGTCGCCAGCCGCGCCGTGGTTGAGAACGAAATCGCCACTGCCGCCGGCGGCACGATCAAGTTCGTCGACCTCAACGCGATCGAGATGACCGATCCGGAGACCAAGCAGGCGTTCTTCCGTGTGCTGAAGCGCAACGGCGAAATCGCGGTCAACGATGAAAAGGGCCGTGAACTCGAACGCTACAAGGTGCCTTACGGCGCCGCGGTGCTCGCCGGCAACGGGCAGACCGTGCCTCCGCGCACCGTCATCGTCCGCTGGGACCCGCACTTTACGCCCATCCTCGCCGAAGCGGCCGGCTTCGTCCGCTTCCAGGACATTGTCGAGGGCGAGACCGTCCGCCCCGAGCAGGAAGGCCGCCACGACAGCAAGCGCATCGTCGTCGAGCACAAGGGCGACAAGCACCCGCGCATCATGGTCGAAGACGCCAACGGCACCATCCTCGACTTCCACCACCTGCCTGCCAAGGCCCGTATCGAGGTGCAGGAAGGTCAGGCGGTGGCGGCCGGCGCGCTGCTCGCTCGCCAGCCGCGAGAAATCGCCGGTACCCAGGACATCACCGGCGGGCTGCCGCGTGTGACCGAAATCTTCGAGGCTCGCAAGCCGAAAGAGCCTTCGGTCATGGCCGAAATCTCGGGCACGGTCGAGCTGCACACCGACAAGCGCCGCGGCAAGATGACCATCGTGGTCCGCTCCGAATCCGGCATGGAAAAGGAGCACCACGTGCCGCAGGACAAGCAGCTCCTGGTGCACGCCGGCGACTTCATCGAGGCCGGCACGCAGCTCACCTCCGGCCCGCTGATCCCGCACGACATTCTGCGGATCAACGGCGAGGAAGACCTGCAGCGCTACCTGCTGAAAGAGATTCAGGCCGTCTACCGTCAGCAGAACGTCGGCATCAACGACAAGCACATTGAAATCATCCTCACGCAGATGCTGCGCAAGGTGAAAATCGAGAACGAGGGCGACTCGGCCCTGCTGCCGAACGAGGTGGTCGACAAGTTCCGCTTCCGCCAGGAGAACGCCCGCCTGGCCCGCAGCGTCAAGGTTGCCGACCCCGGCGATACCGACTTCCGGGTCGGCCAGGTCGTCCTGCGCGACGACTTCGCCGCCAAGAACGAGCAGGTCGAAATGGAAGGCGGCACGCCGGCCAAGGGCCGCAAGCCCAAGCCCGCCACCGCCAAAACCCTGCTCCTCGGCATCACCAAGGCCAGCCTGCAGAGCGAATCTTTCATCTCGGCCGCCTCCTTCCAGGAGACCACCAAGGTACTTACGCAGGCCGCGCTGGCCGGCGCCGAGGACCGCCTGGTCGGGCTGAAGGAAAACGTCATCCTCGGCCGCCTGATCCCGGCCGGCACGGGCTTCAAGTCCTACAAGGACCTCAAGCTCCGCTACACGGGCCAGCCGATCGAGCCGATTCCGATTCTCCAGCAGCTCGGCGAAGCGCCTGCGCCGGTCATCCCCGGTCTCGCTCCGCTGGATGCGGCTGGGACTTCGCTGGGCGGGGACGGAAGCATGGCCCAAGAGCCTACGCCCGCCGTGGCGGGTGGCACGAACCCGTAAGGGGATCGTTGCCTGTGCAGGACCGGTGTCCGGCCGGTCTCTAAAGTGCGAAAAAGCAAGCGAGCAGCGAGGTTTCGCCTCGCTGCTCGCCGTCGTTTCGGAAACCACGACGAAGGCGCATTTCGGCTCAGCTCGCGAATTTGGGGGCAGAACCTCTACCCTTGAAGTGGCCTGAATTCCGAGTCATCGTCCGCTGCCCGCGTTCTGGCCGGTCCTTCTTACACCTCGTTCAGTGCGAATTTAGCCCCACGTCATGACGCACGTGTAAGTTACGGGTGTGATCTGCGAGCAGCGCGAGCCGATTTGTCTGCCACGCAATACGAGTGCTTGTAGACCGGCCGATGGCAGGCGCAAGGAAGTAAGTGCATGTTAGCCACTGTGAGTTTCGTAAAAGTCGCGCTGTCTTTGTGTGCTGGTATGGGAACGCTGACGCCGTGCCAGCCTGGCGGCGTCGCGGATTCTGGGCCGCTCGCCGAAGATGTGCCGCTCAACGCCAAGCCGGGCGAGTGCTACGCGCTGGTTTACGTGCCGCCTGAGTACGCGACCGAAACGTTCGCAGTGGTGCCGTTCGAGTATGAGTGGGTCGAAGAGAGGGAGGGTGGCCAGCCGGCGTCGGAATTCCTTCTGGCGCAGGACCGCCGGCCGCCTCAGACGCTTCAAATTCATTTCCCTTGGAAGTCGCCGCGTGCTGCGCAGATGAGCATGTCGACGGATTACCGCACAGTTGGCAGGCAGAGGCTTGTGCCGGCTCACACGACGCGCACGGCCGAGTACACGGAGGTCGAGAGGACCGTCAAGGTCAGCGAGGGGAAGCTGGTGTGGAAACAGGTAAGCTGCG
>JAAYXS010000237.1 GCA_012515775.1 Phycisphaerae bacterium | reverse complement strand
GGAAGTCGTCGATGTAGTCATTGCCTGGCTGCTGGGCAACGGCCTGCCCAAGCAGAACATCATCATCTGGGACCGCTTCGACATGATGCTCAAGGACGCCGGCTACACGCCGGAGCGCTTCCCCGGCATCAAGATCGAGGGCTTGCAGACTATGGTCGAGAAGTTGCCGGAGGGCGATAACGCCGACCACAGCGCCTGGCTGGACAAGGACGGCAATCACATCAGCGCCGGCAACTTCGACCAGGATGTGTACTACTGGGCGGACGTGGAGGGGCCGAAGGACCTGCCGTACCTCAATCAGCATGTCTTCAACGGCAAGTATTCCTACTTCGGCAAGCTTGTGACCCAAAAGCTCACCAAGATCATCAACATACCGGTTTTCAAGAACACCGGAAACGGCGTTTCGATGGCGACCAAGAACCTGGGGTACGGCGCCATATGCAACACGAATCGCCTGCACACCCCGCTGTTCTTTGATGTATGCACTGAAGTGCTGGCGTTCCCCGCGCTGCGGGACAAGCTGGTTCTCAACATCATCGATGGCTTGCGCGGACAATACGAAGGTGGCCCCATGCCGGCCGCCCAGTTCGTATACGACTACAACTCCCTGTTCTTGGCTACTGATCCATTTGCCGCCGATTCAGTGGGCCACGAATTAATGGTGCAGAAGCGTAAGGAAATGGGAATTAAGGTGAACGAGCACCCGCGGTATACCGAGTATTTGCGTTACGCCGAACGGCTCGGTCTGGGCGTGGTCGACCCGGCTAAAGTCCAGGTACGGCATGTGTAATTGGATGCCAAAGGCCGCACGGACATTTGGACTGGCGCTGGCCGTGCTGCCCGCCCTGACGCTGGCCGCCTGTCGCCCCCCTAGCGCACCGCCCATGATTGCAGCGGCCGCCGATTCCACGCCTCCTGCGACGTCGTCCGCTCCAACGCCCCAGCGCGAAAGCATTGAACCACAGTGGACGGAAGTGGAGCGGCGGCAATTCGTCGGCCAGGACCTGTTCAATCACATAGACGGAGCGGCGGAGGTCTTTCTGGAAATGGGCTTCCGCGAGGTGCTCGTTCGGCTATACAGCAACGGACAGGCCAAACTGGTGCACGAAGTCTACGAGATGAAAGACCCGACGGCCGCGCGCGGCATTTACCTGCGCTTCCGCGGCCGTGGAACGCCCGTCGCAGGCGTCAGCGGCCGGAACTTCGGTAACCGCTACCAGATCGGCGCCCAGAAGGACCGCTACTTCGTCCAGATCACCGATGCCTCCGGCCGCGGTGAGTCTCTTTCAACCATGACGCGGCTGGTCAACCAGGCGCTGGCCGCGATCCCGCATGACGGAGACGTGCCTTTGTTGGACTTGCTGCCGGCCGAGGGTCTGGTGCCCAACTCCGAGGTCATCGTCTGCGGCCCATACTCGTTGCAGAGCGTCTTTACGCTTGGCGAAGGCGATATTCTCCAACTGCAAGGACAGAGGTGCGGCATCGCCGGCGACTATGTGACCGAACAGGAGGACAGCTTCACGCGTCTGATCGTCCCGTACGGCAGCGCCGCGGCTGCCGGGACGGCGTTTCAACACCTGCTGCACGGGCTCGACTCTGAACTCCAGGTGCTCCGGCGGAACGAGCACACCGCGGTTTTCCGCGAAAAGAACGGCCAGTTCGGGAGCATAACCGCCCGGGACGATAAGCTCGACATTCGCCTGCACCTGGTTCGTGACCCCGGCCTGGCGAGCCAGCCAAAGGTTCCCTGACCACCGGAATCAGGCGTCTCATTCGCTTGTCGCCCGATTGGGCTTCGGCCAAATGGCGCAGACGGCGGCCGCGGCGCTTAGCTCCACAAATGGCATCAGCGGTACGCGGTAGCGCAGGCTGCCGATGAAGATGCAGTGCAGCAGCGTGAAATACACTATCGGCAGCCAGACCAGCGTTTGATATCTAAC
Source organism: Phycisphaerae bacterium (assembly GCA_012515775.1). Taxonomy (GTDB): domain Bacteria; phylum Planctomycetota; class Phycisphaerae; order UBA1845; family Fen-1342; genus JAAYXS01. The sequence continues at coordinate 1,119 of JAAYXS010000237.1, read as the reverse complement.
GCCGGCCCGCGAGCGGCGAACGAAGGCCGTTCGCCAGATCGCAACGGCGGCCAGAAGGAGCACAAGGGCGGTGAACAGTGCACTGGCGACGGCGGTCAACCCGCCGCGGTAAGCCTCAAAGTTCGGCACGGGGTTCCAGGTACGCAGGAATTTGACAACGGCCAGGTGCACGACGCGGGCCGGATCGCGTTTCATTTGCTCGAGGGCCTTGTCGCGCAGCAACCGATCTCGTTCGGCTTCCCCGAGGCCGCTGAATTCGGGCATTTTCTCGAGGAACTGTTGATTGCTGCTGCCGTCCGCCTGCGGCCCCTGGGCGTCATAGAGCGTTACGCCGCCATTCGTCGAGAGCCAGGCATAGGAGCCGATGGCGTGGTGGTTTCGCAGGCCCCAGGGCAACAGAAAAGCGCCCAGCGCGCCGGCGTAAGCGAGTACACGCAGCGTGGCGCGACGCTTGTTCCGATCGTATAGCCACAGAAGCAGCCAAAGCAGGATCATCCAGCCCAGGGCCGACGGGCGGGTGAGGATGGCCGCGGGACCGAGGACTGCAACCATCAAAGCGGATTTGTGGAAGGTTGGGCCGGAAGAGGGATCGTCCACAGGAGCGGGATCGTCGGGGCCGCCGACCCCATTTACAGGTCTGATGAGTCGCCAGGCGGCGACCGTCACCGCTACGGCGAGTAGCGTGAAGAGGACCTCGGAAAGCAGCAGGTTGGCGAAGAAGATGCCGTACGGGTCAATGCACGCCAGCCCGCCGGCCAATAATGCCGGGCGCGGGCCGAGGGCGGCGCGGGCCAGCCGGTAGATCAGCCACACCGTTACAGCCCCTAGCGCCGCCTGCGCCAGTCGCGCGAAAAGAACGCCGGTCTCGCCCGCGCCCGCGAAAATCGCCAAAAACAGCGGATACAGTGGCATGCGCGCGGCGAAGCGGCCGTCGTCGGTGAACATCTGGCCGGTCTCGACCAGGTTTGAAGCCATCGCCCAATGCAGGCGCTCGTCGTCAAACTCGAACGCCGGCCCGGTAGCATGCCATTGGAAGCCGACCCAGCCGGCGCGCAGTAGCAGCGCCAGAACGAACAGCCACAGACCTGCTTTGCTGCGGGCAGAATTCAGTCCGGGTGC
>JAAYXS010000236.1 GCA_012515775.1 Phycisphaerae bacterium | reverse complement strand
GCGTCACCTGCACGGCAAACGGAGCCGTACTACCGGCGAAGTCTACGCCTCGCGCCGAATTCCGCAAGCTGCCAACTGGACAGGCCGAACGGGCTACGCGTCGATTCGTCAGCGCTCTTCATTCCAGTGATTGCGGGTCCAAAGTCAAGGATACACTCTCATACTGACTCATACTGAGCCGGGACTTTCCTGAATCTTTGGTAATGACGAACTCGCGTCATTTTTGCTTTGCAGCTAACCTGACTGCGCGTTATGCTTTATATGGAGGCGTTCGGTGCCTGTCTTGATCGACGGTGACAACCTCCTCCACGCGGCTCGTGCTGCCAATCCCCCGGGGCCGCTGGTGGGCCGCTCGATTCTGTGCGACACCATCGGTCGTTGGGCCCGCCGCCGAGCCGAGCGCGTACGCGTCATCTTCGACGGACCGGAACCGAACCCGAGCCTTGCCAAACAGACCGGCCACGCCGGCATCGACGTCAGCTACAGTGGCGGCCAGAGCGCCGACGCCGTTCTAATTGGCATACTTGAGACAGACTCAGCCGCGCGGCGGCTGCTCGTGGTTTCTTCCGACCACGAAATCGCGCACGCCGCCAAGCGTAGACGTGCTCGGCCCATCCGTTCGGATGAATTTTGGGCGCTTGTTCAGCACGATTTGGCCCGTCCGCCGCCCGGACCGTCTGAGCCGCGAGAAAAACGTCACGGTCAGACCCCGGAGGCGACCGATAAGTGGTTAAGGGAGTTTGGTTTGGAGGACTCGCAGCAGACGACCACCGAGGGTTAGCGGAGGCCGCTGCCCATCCCTCCCAGTGCAAGGAGCCGAAGCCATGATCGAATGCCAGGCGCAACCCAGCGCGGCCGCGCTGGCCGAAACACCTGAACGTCGAGCAGAACCTCGCCAGCAGGTCTCCGGTTCTTTGTGGATGGTCGACCATCACGGATCGACCGTGCTGCGTTGCCAATGTATCGAGGCTTCTCGCAGTGGTTTGCGTCTACGCGTGCCGCTGGGCTATGGCGTTGTCGAAGGCCAGAGGTACGAACTGCGCTCTCATTTGCCCGGTGTGCAACCTCTAACAGAGGGCTTCGATCTGACGGGCAGCCGTTGGGCGACGGTTGTGCGAGCCCAATTCCGGGTAAACGACCACAGCGACTATTTGGACGTGGGCGTAGTGTTCGACAACGCAGATGCCCCAGTCCTATCAATCGCGGGCTCCCCGCTGGCTAAGGCGGTGGTATAAGCGCGCGCTTTAGAATCTTGCCCGTAGCGCTTCGCGGCAGCTCGGGCGCGATCCGCACCCAACGCGGCACTTTGTACCCGGCCAGACGACTGCGGCAGAAGTCGCGCAACTCCGTTTCGTTCGCGACCGCATCCTCCTTGAGAATGACGAAGGCGGCCGGCAACTCGCCGCGCACGTCATCGCGCACTCCGATCACCGCGGCTTCGCGCACGGCGGAATGTTCGGCCAGGACGTTCTCTATTTCGCGCGGGAAAACGTTCTCGCCGCCGACGATGATCATTTCCTTCGCCCGTCCGGTGATGTGTACGAACCCATCGGCGTCCAGATAGCCCATATCGCCGGTCCACAGTGCGCCGTCGCGCAGGACTTCGGCCGTGGCCTCCGGATTGTGGTAGTACCCCAGCATGACGCCGTGCCCGCGCACCACCAATTCGCCGGTTTGCCCCGCGGGCAGCTCCGCGCCGTCCTCGTCCACTACCGTCACGCTGACGCCCGGAATCGGCCGGCCGACTGAGCCGGGGCGGTTGTCCCAAGGCATATTCATGGACACCACCGGCGCGGTTTCAGTCAACCCGTAACCTTCGCAGATCGCCACGCCGAAGCGCTCCAGAAAACCGCGGTATACCTTTTCGGGCAACGGCTCGCCGCCACTGATGGTGTACTCGAGCGTCTGGAACATCTCCCGCTGCGCACTCTTGAGATTGAGCACCGCGGCGAACATGCTGGGAATCGCGATCAGCACGCTGACCTTCTTCTCCGCCACGATTTGCGCCAGGGCCGCCGGACTGAAACGTGGCAAGTACCACACCGTCGAGCCCAGCAATAACGGCGTGACCGTCAACACGGTAAAGCCAAAGGTGTGAAACTGCGGCAGGGGGCTGAGCCATACATGGTCCGGGCGGATATGCGCGTGCTCGATGCAGGCCAGTGCATTGCGCGTGAGATTTTCATAGCTCAGGCAGACGCCTTTTGGATCGCCCGATGTGCCGGAGGTATACAGGATTGCCGCCACGTCGTCCGCCCTTGCATCTCTGCGGGAGCGGTCAACCGGCCGCGTCGCCTGCGCCGGCGTCAGCGACTCGGGCGTGAGCACAAGATGATTCAAGCCGGTGGCTGCGGCTGCCGCCTGAAAGTGCGGCACGGTCAGGATGAAGTCCAGTTCGGCGTCGCGGATTATGCGTCCCATTTCGGCTGGGCTGAGCAAGAAGTTCAGCGGCACCGGCACTTTCCCAGCATACCAGCAGGCGAATATCGCGGCCGCGCCGACGGCTGAGGTCGGCGCGAGAATCCCGACCTGCGATTGCTGCGTCCGCGCCTCAATCTGCTCCGCCAGGCCGGCGGCGACGGCGCGCAGCGTCTGGTAGTTGAACGCGACCGCCTGATCGCCGGCCGCCAGTGCCCCGCCGCGTTCGGCACAGACTTTTTCAAACGCATCGAGAAGCGGATTCATAGGGACCCTTCGTCAGACTGTTCGTTCAGATCACCGGATATTCGAGATTCTAAGCGAATGTGAACGGCAAATCAGCGCCAGTGATAAAGTGATAAGGTGATAGAGTGATAAGGGGTTGCGCGGATCGTCCTTTATCACTCTATCACTTTATCACCTTATCACGTCATCGCGGGTGCACATGGTCCCCGGCACTACTTGAAGCTGCGCTTCAAGCAGTGGCACACTTTGGCTTGTCTCCAAGCGATGGCGCTCTTTGGCTTACTCTGTTGTTGCCGAGGCCTGCTGGGCCGGAGTCGGCGGAGGCGCGGGGCGCTCGCGCCGGGTGGGCGTTAGATCGAAACGGGTGACGCCGGTTTCTTCCGCATCAACCAGGTTGATCGAGCGGATCACCAGGGGCATGCGCGGATGGTCGCGGCTGTCAGTGGGCTCGGCCGCAATAATGTTGAGCGTTTGCATGCTTTCAACATCGCTGGCCTGGCCGATGACGGTGTATTGGCCGTCCAACTCGGGCAGGCGCGCCAGCGCGACAAAGAACTGGCAGCTTGCGGAATTCGGGTCGGAGGGCTTGCGGGCCATGACCAGCGTCCCCAGTTGGATGGGCAAGTCGTTGAATTCGGCGGGAACGAGCCGCCCATCGGGACGAATGCCGGTGCCGTCGCCTTTAGGGCAGCCGGCCTGAATCAGGAAGTTGGGGACGATGCGGTGAATGGACTTGCCGTCATAAAAACCCTGGCGGACGAGATCCAGGAAGTTTTCGACGTTGCGCGGGGCCTGGTCGTAGGCCAGCGTAAACGTGAGTTTGCCCCGGTCAGTGACCACAATGGCGTCCTTCCGCGCTTCGACGCGAAAATCAAGCGTGGCAACGCCGCCGCTGCCGCCTGCCGGCCGCCACTCCAAGTGGTACGTTCCCGAGTATCGCAGGCCCGGATAGAACTCCCGCAGATCGACCTCGGCGCCGATGAACGCCGCCGGAGCGAGGCGCAAGACGCTCTCGCGCGGGTTGGGATGCGAGCCGACCGGCATCGGCGGGGGTACGTAAACCGCCTTTTCCTCGCGGTAGGCGACGGACAAGGCGGGACTTTCGGCGGACCCGAAGACGATCTCGAGCGGCAACGCGATGGCCCCGTCCAAATCGGCCGTCGTGTTCACCGGGATCTCAACCGGCACATCAGAGGTATTTTGCAGGATGAAGCGTACCAGAATCGGACGGTTGGGATCGTAAAGCTGGCGGGCGGCGACCATATCCGGTCGAAAAGTGCCTGCGGGGGCGCTTGCCGGGGCTGGCTCAGACGCCGGGCAGGCTTGAACCGCCGCGGCCAAAATCAGCGCCAAGGCCACTCTTCGCACTGCATCCGACATCAAACCCTCTGGTTCTTTCGCCTAGCCAGTAGCGTACAAACCCTTATACGCCTTGCGGCCGCGCCGGTTTCCCGCGGCCGCCAATGCGGGCCCGCTCCGCGCATTAAACGACCGCCCGAATCTCCAAATATAACACATCGTGCAAAGCGCGGATAGCTTCCAAGGCTTCAGTGCTGGGGCGTTCGTCGAGCGCGATGGTGCACCAGGCTGCCCGGGCCCCGACAAACACGCGGCTGGAAATTTCCTCGGCGTTGATTCCGTCGGCCCGAATGGCCTCCAGAATCGAGGCCATCACTCCCACCGCGTCCCGTACGCGCAGCATCAGTTGCCATGTGGCCGGACTGTGTTCGAGCAGGTTGAGGCAATGCAGCGCTTCGCCCGAAACCAGGAACGAGCGAATGATCCGAATGACTTCGGCCGCGGTCGAGTTTTGTGCCTGCTCGGTGACCGCCGCCACATGTGGAGTTCCGATAACGCCCGGTAGTTCGCAGAGGCGCGAACGAAAGCGGCCAATGTCGGTGCATGGCTCGGAACTGAACACATCCGCAGCGACGCGGAGCTTGCGCGCCGGAATGATCTTGGCCAGCGCCGCCTCGTCAACTGCGCCCGGTCCGCCGACGTGTACGAAGGACGCCCCCTCCTTCATGTTTTCCAGGAAGTCGGCATCCGCCAGCAGGCGAGCTTCCTGACCATTGGCCAATGAAGTTACTACGACGATGTCGCCGGTGCGCGCCAGTTCCCGGGCCGAGGTACACAGCCGGATGTTGCTCGCGTGATCGTCAGCGTTTGAGGCGGGGCACCAGGCGATTACGGGCATGCCGAAAGCCTGGGCCCGCGCGGCGATTTCACGGCAGGCGGGGCCGGCGCCGAGCAGGCCCAGTGTTCGGCCGGCCAGTCCGCGGGCGTCCTTGGCCTCGCTTCGGTTCCAACGGCCCTCACGGAGCGCCACCGTGCTGTCGACGATACGACGATCGAGGGCGAGTATCAGGCCGAAGGCGAGTTCGGCCACTGCAACGGCGTGCTGGTCGGGGCAGTTGGTAACGAACACCCCTTGGGCGGAGGCGTCGGCGACGGCGATGTCACCGGGACCGGGTCCGGCGTGCACGATCATCTGGAGCGCTTCACCACGATGAATGGTGTCGGGTGACACGCGTCGCCCGTCGACGACTAAAATTCCAACGCCGGGGATAAGCTCGCGCAGTTCGTCGGGCCGGGCATCCGGGCGGTGAACGATTTCGGTTGTGAGGGTACGCAACTCTGCAATCGCAAATTCCGGCAATTCGCAGGCGACCAGAATTTTCATACGGCTTCTCCAGGGTCCGGTCGGAGGAAAAGCGGCGGCGCGGCGCCGGGGCGTATTAGAAGCGCAAGGGGGATTCTTCTCAACGGGCAGGATGGGCGAAGGATCACGAGCACGGCTCAACGCAGCCGCGTCCAGTCCGCGCCGGCATACTTCTCGCGCAAGACTGCAACGTCCCGAAGCTGCTCATCTGTCCAAAGCGCCGGCTGTGCCTGCAGTTCCAGCGCCCGCGCCACGCCTGCGATGAACGCGCTGATCCACCGTTCGCGCACCTCGGGAGGCGGGCTGTTCAGGTGCGCCCCGGGATGTGCTTCGAAACGACGGCCCAGGATTAGCGAGCCGTGCTGCAACACACGCCCGCGCGCCCGCCGCTGCGCGCTGCCCAGCAGCTTCGCCCCGCCCAGAACCAAATCAGTCCGGCCCGGCTGCTCAAAACAGAAGAACGGCCCGCTTCGTGGCGACGGAAAGGGCGCCGAATCGGGGGCCATCTCCAGGCCCGGCGCATCCGCCGCCACCGCCTCGCGCCAGCACTCGTGGGCGAGGTGGTAGAGCGCTGCCGGCGGTCGACGGGCGATCGACAGGCTCTCGTCGATGGCGATGCAGTACGTGATTTCCTGGTCGTGCAGAATCGCGCCGCCGCCGGTAGGCCGCCGAACGACGTCCAACCCGCGCACGTCCTCGGGCAACTCAGTCACCGCGGCGTATTTCTGGAAATATCCGAGGCTGATGGTCGGCGGCGACCAGCAGTAGATGCGCAACGCGCCCGGCCGCAGCACCTCGGAGTGCAACAAGTGCTCGTCCCGGGCCATGTTGGTCGCCCCATCGAGCGGCGGATCACGGAAAACGAACAACGGTCGCACGGCGATAGCATACAGCGCCGGCTTCCCGCGGCCCACCGCCTTTCAGATGTTTGCCGTCGTGGGGCCGGCATGGCTGTGAGCCCCAGGGGGGCCGAAAGGAGGGCGGAATCGGCGCCGTCCCGAAATACTCTGTGCCGGACCTCGGCAGGGGTTATTTCTTCGCCCGGATCAGCCGACTATGCTTGACAGGTCGCGACCCCGGACTAAACATCTTTGGCCCGAGGCCGTCAGACGTTCGGGTTACAAGAACAAGCGTCCGCGATTATTGCAACGCGAGTTGGAATTGCGGCAACGGCTGGCGGACAGCCCGATTTGTAGGAAGAAGTTAAAAAAGACCCGCGGAGGCGGATGAAATAGGGCCGGCCCGGCGGCGGTTACGTACCGTCGTAGCGTTTTTTTGTGGCCGCGGTTGCTGTAATTCGCTGAGATTCATTGATTTAGCTCGCTTCGCCTGGCTAAAGGCCGGTTACTGATGAAAAAGCATAAAGCGGATGGTAAAGCACTTGTAATCGTCGAATCGCCGGCCAAGGCGAGAACGATTAATAAGTATCTCGGCTCCGGATACGTCGTTAAGGCGTCCATGGGGCATGTCCGCGATCTGCCAGAGCGGCACTTCGGAATCGACGTAAGCGAAGATTTCAAGCCAACTTACGACGTCGTGCGCGGCCGAACGCGCGTGGTGAACGAGTTGAAGAAGCTGGCCGGGACCGCTCCGGAGGTGTTCCTGGCAACTGACCGCGACCGCGAGGGCGAGGCGATTGCATGGCACCTGGTCGAAGCGCTGAAACTGGAGCCGGAGAAAGTCCGGCGCGTGATTTTTAATGAAATAACGCGTGCCGCGATTTCCGAGGCGTTTCAGCACCCGCGTGAAATCGATCTTGACCGGGTCAACGCGCAGCAGGCGCGGCGCATTTTGGACCGTATCGTCGGATATGAGCTAAGCCCGCTGCTATGGAAAAAAATAGCGAGAGGGCTTTCGGCCGGGCGGGTCCAATCGGTCGCAGTACGTCTGATCGTGGAGCGGGAGCGCGAAATCCGCGCGTTCGTGCCGGAAGAGAGCTGGAAAATTGCCGCCTTCCTGACGCCGGACCAGGGTGGGCTGGGAGAGCTTCGACAGCATTGGAGCGAATTCGTCAAAGGCGAGCGATCGCAGAAGGATGTGCAGGCTTGGCTGAGCGAGCGCGGGTGCTTCAGGACCGAACTAGTCGAGATTGACGGGAAACCGTTTAAGCCGGCAAGAGTGGACGAGGCGCGTGCCGTTGCCGAGGCGCTCGGGCTGCGGGTGAGCCGCGTTGAGCGGCAGCCGTGGGCTGAGTATGAGCACTTGAAGCTCGAGCAGATCGCTATCCGCGGCGAGCTGGCGACGGGCGAGGCACCGCCGTTGACGTTGGCCGAGTTGAAGAGCCGGCGTGCCACGACCCGCCCACCAGCCCCGTTCACTACGGCCACGCTGCAGCAGACCGCGAGCACCGTTCTGCGGTTCTCGGCTTCGCGCACGATGCGAACGGCCCAGACGCTGTACGAAGGCATCGATTTGAACGGCGAGGGCGCGGTCGGCTTGATTACGTACATGCGTACGGATTCAACCAACCTCGCGGCCGAGGCGGTCGACCAGGCGCGGTCGTTCATCAAACAGTCTTACGGTCAGAACTACGTGCCGGAAAGCCCGAACGTTTTCGGCAAACGGCAGGCTCGCGCGCAGGAGGCTCACGAGGCGATCCGGCCCACGGATCCGCGGCGCACACCGGAAAGCGTGCGCGGCGCTTTGAATTCCGACCAGTACAAGCTGTACGAACTGATTTGGAAACGCTTCATCGCGTGCCAGATGTCGCCGGCTGAGTGGGACGCTACGTCGGTGTCTGTGACCTGCGACACGCGGCTCGGGCTGGCGCGGTTCGCGGGTTCGGGACGGAAGCTGGTGTTCGACGGGTTCATGCGCGTTGCGGGCGTGACCAGCGAGGATCAGATTCTGCCGCTCATGACGCCGGGCCAGCCGATCGGCCTATTGGGCCTGGAGCCGAAGCAAAGCTACACGTCGCCGCCGCCGCGCTACACTGAAGCTTCGCTGGTTAAAGCAATGGAAGCGGAAGGTATTGGCCGGCCCAGCACATATGCCACGATTATCGACACGATTCAAGAGCGTGGCTATGTCGAGCAGGTAGACCGCAAGTTCGTCCCGACTGCGCTCGGCGAACTTGTGACTGACAAGCTGGTCGAGCATTTCCCCAAGATTATGGATGTCAAGTTCACCTCTTACATGGAGGATGAGCTGGACAAGATCGAAGATGCGCACCTGGACTGGGTACAGGTCCTGCACGAATTCTACGATCCGTTCCGCGAGTTGCTCGGCAAAGCGGCTGAGGACATGCAGGCCGCGCGCAGTGAGCCGAGTGAGCACCTCTGCCCGAACTGCAATGCGCCTATGGTGTATCGCTGGAGCCGGACGGGGCGCTTCCTGGCTTGCTCCAATTACCCCAAGTGCAAGGCGACCATGAACGTGGACCGGGCCGGACAGCCGCTGGTGCCGGAGACGACCGACGAAGTATGCGAGTTGTGCGGTCAGCCAATGCTGCTGCGGCAGTCCAAGAGAGGATTCTTCCTGGGCTGCGGCGGCTATCCCGAATGCCGCAACACCATTCCCTGCGATGAGCAGGGCAAGCCGCTGCGCCTGGTCACCGAGAAGGAGCTGGAGCGGCCCTGCGACGCCTGCGGGGAGGGCACAATGGTCGTCAAGAGTAAGGGCGCACGCCGCTTCCTGGGCTGCAATCGTTTCCCCGAGTGCAAGAACCTGGCCCCGTTGCCGGCTGACGTGCGGCTGGAACGTAAGCCGGCTCCGCCGCCCGAAGAGGCGGGTATCAAGTGCGACAAGTGCGGGCGGCCGATGGTCATTCGCTCGGGCCGGCGCGGCAAGTTCGTGGCGTGCTCGGGTTATCCGCGCTGCCGCAATACGAAGCCCGTCGAACGCCTCGAAGCGCTGAAAGCCGCAGCCGCGGCCGGCGGAGACAACGGCACCACGCCGAACTCGCCCGGCGGTGCTGTAGATAGTTCGCCCTCGGGGACGATGCCCGAGAGGCAAGCGGGGCTGGCGACCGGCGATCCGCACCCGCAGTTCGGCACACCGCCGCCCGGGTTTGCCTGGACGCGAACCGGCCGGCCGGTAGTGGAAGTAATGCCCGCACCGGGCACACTGCACTGTCCGCAATGCGGCAGCACAATGGAACTGAAGCGCAGCCGGTTTGGCCCGTTCTTCTCATGCAGCAACTATCCCAAGTGCAAGTTCAACGCTAACCTTCGGGGTGAGGCGAAGAAGGAGGGCGAGGAACTGCTGCCCGCGCCGGCGCGGCCGAAGGCCGTCCGCACGGAAATCCCGTGTCCCGAGTGCGGCGCGCCGCTGGCGGTGCGTGTAGGCCGCCGCGGCAAATTCCTCGGCTGCAGCAACTACCCCAAATGCCGCACGGCCCAGGAACTGCCGCCGGGCTTCGACTTGGGCGCGGTCACCGCGGCAGCGGCGGCCAGCAACGAATAGGGGTTTCCCGGCCTGCCGGCCTGCGTCGTTACGGCGGTTCGGGTGCGCACCGCATCATCAGAATGGACTGCATTTTGGCTTCGTCCGGCGGGGGCAGCATGCTAGACTATAAATGGTGTCGCAAAGCGCGGGCCGGGCCGCCGGTCCGGCACGTTCGTTTGCCCGCTTTGCGTGAAACAGGAGTTTGCATCTGAAGAACAAGCACAAGCCGTGGGGACGCCGCAGTGCGGGTGGCGAACGTGGAAATAGCTCGCCAATCGTCAGCGCGGCACACGAGGAGCTTTCGGTCGTCCAGGAGCGGGCGCTGCTGGTTGGCGTTCTGCTGGGGGAGCGGCGCCGCGAGGAGCGGCAGGCCGCCGAGCCCCTTTTACCTCAGGCTGCGGGCGTGACTTCGGGTATCGGACCGCCTCCGCCGACAGCGTACGTCGCCGCGGAGATGGATCACAGCATCGGTCCGAGGCCGGTGACGCCGCGCGGCCGGCGGCATTGGATGGACGACGACCCGGTGGCGGAGTTGGCCGAACTGGCGGCTTCCGCGGGGGCGCTGGTCGTGGGGCGGGTGATACAACGACGGGAAACGTATCATCCGGCCACGTGCGTCGGTAAGGGCAAGCTGGAGGAAATCCGCCAGCGGGCCGACGCCTACAACGCCGACGTGGTCATCTTCGACAACGATCTTTCGCCGTCACAAATTCGCGAGATTGAGAAAGCCACGCAGCGCAAGGTGCTCGACCGCAGCGAGCTGATCCTCGACATCTTCGCCAGCCGGGCCCGTACGCGCGAGGCCCGTCTGCAGGTCGAGCTGGCGCAGCTTGAATACACCGCCCCGCGCCTGCGCGGCATGTGGACCCACCTGGAACGCATCGCCGGGGCCGGCGGCGGGACTGGTGCCGGAGCGGTCGGTGGCATTGGCACGCGCGGCCCGGGCGAAAGCCAGATTGAGATCGACCGCCGCCTGGCCGACAAGCGGGTCGCCATGCTTAAGAGCCAGATCGCCGAGATCGACCGGCGCAAGGTGCGCGAGGTGCGGGCGCGGCGCGATTTCTTTACGGTCTCGCTCGTAGGCTACACCAACGCCGGCAAGAGCACGTTGATGAACGCGCTGACGGGCGCCAACACGCTCACCGAAGACCGCCTGTTCGCCACGCTCGATACGCTTACGCGTCGCTGGCACCTTGGCAACGGCCGGTTCGTGCTGTTGTCGGATACGGTCGGCTTCATCCGCCGCCTGCCGCACCACCTGGTGGCATCCTTCCGAGCCACGCTGGAGGAAGCGATTCACGCGGACCTGCTGCTGCACGTGGCCGACGCGGCGAACCCGGAGGTCCTCGAGCACATCGCCGCCGTCGAGCAGGTTTTGAAGGAGCTGGGCGTCGCGGAGAAACCTACGCGCCTGGTTCTGAACAAGATCGATGCCGCCGCGGATACCGGAATGTTAACCGTTCTGCGCGAGAAGTACCCCGAGGCGGCCCTGGTCTCCGCCCGCACCGCCGCCGGATTGCCTGAACTGCAAAGCGCGGTCGAGCAGGTCATGCGCGGCGAGCAGCGCCGCATGCGGCTGTCGGTGCCGGCGTCTGACGGCCGGGCCTTGAATTTCCTGGAGCAATTCGCGGAGGTGTTCGATCGCAGCTATGACGATGGGCGGGCCATTCTCGACGTAGAGATCGCCCCGCGAGTGCTCGATCGTCTGCACGACATCGCGTGCGATGTTCAACAATTGGCGAGCTGAACCGGCCCGCCGGAACCGCTTTTTGACGAATTAAGCGCCGCCGGCGGGGCTTGGGCGGGCCTCAAAAATATCCGGAATCTGAGGTCGTGAGGGGCCGTTTTCCCCTTTGACAAGATTTACGACGGACTTACAATACACCGTTCCGGTTGAATTGACCGGGCGTGTCTCGGTGTATGTACGGCCGGCGGCCAGCCGACGGGCTGCGCTGGGGACGCTGCTGTAGCTCAGTGGTAGAGCGCCTCCTTGGTAAGGAGGAGGTCGTGGGTTCAATCCCCACCAGCAGCTTTCAGCGAGCCCTTCGCGGGCCGAACCACTGGAACAGGTAGAGAACCTGAAAGGTATTCAGTATTGGCGGCCGCGGTAGGCTGCTCCCGGGCTAACGTTGCCCGGGCGATGAGTGGAGAACATAAATGGCCAAAGGCGTATTTGAGCGAACTAAACCGCACGTGAACGTGGGAACCATTGGTCACGTCGACCATGGCAAGACGACCCTGACGGCCGCCATGACGGCGGTCCAGGCAGCCCGCGGCCTGGGCGTCTACAAGTCGTACGACGAGATCGCCAAGGCGTCCGAAAAGGACGGCCGGCGCGACCCGACCAAGATTCTCACCATCGCTACGGCTCACGTGGAGTATGAGACGGAGAAGCGTCACTACGCACACATCGACTGCCCCGGGCACGCCGACTACGTCAAGAACATGATTACCGGCGCCGCCCAGATGGACGGCGCGATTCTGGTTGTCAGCGCCGCGGACGGGCCGATGCCGCAGACGCGCGAGCACGTGCTGCTGGCCCGCCAAGTGAACGTGCCGGCGCTGATCGTCTTCCTGAACAAGGTTGACCTGGTCGATGACCCCGAGCTGCTCGAGTTGGTCGAGATGGAAGTGCGCGAGCTGCTCAACAAGTACGAGTTCCCGGGCGACACCATTCCGGTCATCCGCGGCTCGGCCACCGAAGCTCTGAAGGCCGCCTTCGACAAGAACGAGGCCGGCTTCGGTCCGATTCAGCAGTTGATGGACGCCCTCGACGCCAACATCCCCGAGCCTGTCCGTGAGCAGGACAAGCCCTTCCTGATGCCCGTCGAAGACGTGTTCAGCATTAAGGGTCGTGGCACGGTCGGCACTGGGCGTATCGAGCGCGGCACCGTCCGCGTGGGCGACACGGTCGAGATCATCGGCCTGCACGCACCGGCCGGCCGCCAGACGGTCGTGACCGGCGTCGAGATGTTCAATAAGACGCTGGAATCGGGCATCGCCGGCGACAACGTCGGTCTGCTGCTCCGCGGCGTCGAGAAGAAGGAACTGGAGCGCGGCCAGGTTTTGGCCAAGCCCAAGAGTATCACCCCGCACACGAAGTTCATGGGCGAGGTGTACGTGCTGACCAAGGAGGAAGGCGGCCGCCACACGCCGTTCTTCCCGGGTTACCGCCCGCAGTTCTACTTCCGCACGACCGACGTGACCGGCTCGATTATCGAGCTGCAGGCGCGTGACGGCAGCAAGGCCGAGATGTGCATGCCGGGCGACAACATTCAGATGCGGGTCGAGATTCACAACCCGATCGCCATGGAAGAGGGGCTGCGGTTCGCAATTCGCGAAGGCGGCCGTACGGTTGGCTCGGGCGTGGTGACGAAGATATTGGAATAGGCTGTCAGCTATCAGCTCCCAGCCCGATGGGCTGGGAGCTGAGGGTCTGGCTGAAAGCTGAAAGCTGAGAGCTTTTCATGGCGAAGGCACAGAAGCGAGAATGGGTCTGGCTGCAGTGCAAGGAGTGCTCCGACCTGAACTATCGGACAGAGGTGAACGTTCAGGGCGGAGTTCCGAAGCTGGAGCTGGCCAAGTATTGTCCGCGCGAGCGTAAACGCACGACGCACAAGATAAAGAGAAAGTAAGGTGAGCTATCAGCCGTCGCGCTATCAGCCTTCGGCCTGGCGACCGCGGCGTTTTCTGGCCGATAGCTGAGAGCTGATAGCTGAGAGCTTTTAGGAGCGTAGCTCAATTTGGCAGAGCAGCTGATTCCAAATCAGCAGGTTGGGGGTTCGAGTCCCTCCGCTCCTGATCCTTGGGACGGCCGCTGTTGGCCGCCAAGTGGTTCGTATTGAGCTGAAATCCGGTGAAACACCCCGACCTGCGAGCGGCGGAGGCTCCGGTGGAGCGCTTAATGGCAGACGATAGTCTTTCGGTTGAACAGCCCCGCGAACCGGCGCGTCCGTCGGAAATCTCGCGCCCCGCGGTCAGCCCGCTGAAAATTTACAAGCCCGGGCAGGGAAAGCATGTCCGCTGGGGCTCGGCCATCGGCGCCGGCGTCATCGCCGTGGCCGGTGTGCGATTCTTCTATGAATGGTTGCGGCTGCCCTTGGGCGACAATCTGGTGCTGCGCACCCTGATTCCGGTGGCGCTGCTGGTGGCTCTGGGCTGGCTCATCTTCTGGCTGGTATTCCAGAAGCACGGCACGGTCGATTTCATGATCGCGACCGAAGGGGAAATGAAAAAGGTCAACTGGTCGTCGCGCAAGGAAGTATTGGGCGCGACCAAGGTCGTGATCTTTACCGTCCTGGCGCTCGGGTTTTTGCTCTTCGTCGTGGATACACTCTTCATGCTGGCCTTCAGCGGCATGGGCGTGCTGAAGATACCTTTGTGGAAGAGCTGGTTTGGAATAGCGCAATGACGGAGATGCCGGCCAAAAAGACCCCTGAAGAACCGCCGGCCGAGGCCCGCGAAGCTGCCCCTGCTGACGCGCCTGCTGCCGCTGCCGCCGTGAAGGCGGAGCAGGAGATGGTGCGGCCCGGGATGAACTGGTACGTGCTGCGGGTGGCGGCCAACAAGGAGGACCGCGTTCGCGAGGCTCTAGAGCGCAAAATCAAGATCGAGCAGCTCGAGGAACGCGTCGGGCGCGTGCTGGTCCCCACGCAACGCGAGAAGCGCATCCGCGGCGGCTCGGCCCGCGTCGTTCATCGCAAGCTCTACCCCGGCTACGTGTTCGTCGAAATGGCCACGGACGAGGACGGCCGCATCCCCGAGCGGGTCTGGTTCGTCATCAAGGAAACCACCGGCGTCGGCGACTTCATCGGTTCGGGCGGCAAGCCCTCGCCCATGCCCATGCACGATGTGGAAAAGATGCTCGCCGCCGCCATTCGGCCCGAAGAAGGGGCGGCGCTGGCGAATCTGGCCTTCAAGAAGGGCGATCGCGTCAAGGTCAACGAGGGCCCGTTCGAGAACTTCGAAGGCGTGGTGGACGAGATCAACACGCAGAAGGGCACGGTCCGCGTGATCGTCACGATTTTCGGCCGCGCTACGCCGATCGAAATCGAATACTGGCAAGTCGAAAGCCTGTAGCCCGGCGCGCTACCGTTTCTCCCATCCGGCAGTTGTTTGCGCCGCTCCGTGGACGGGGCCGCTGGCCACGCGGCGCGATTCCACCAATGCTCTAGTCTAGTAGCGGTGTTGTTTCCGTTACGGTGCCTGTGCTCACATGCGCGCGCTTAGAGCTCGGCCAGCCGGCGCACCCGGCATTTTCTATTGACCCAGGGGCGGGCAGTTGGTCATAATCGATAGGCCGATCCTATCCATTCGTTCTGAGATAGCATGGAAACTGCCTTGGCGAGCCACAAAGATGACAACGGTGACGCGCCCGTTTGGGGCCAGGCCTCGGCGGCCGATTTGGACGAGGCATCATCGACGCCCGATCTGAGCGAGGCGTCCGGTTTGGGCGGGGCATTGACGGCCGATTTGGCCGCGGCGGTCTACTCGGAATTACGGTCGCTGGCGGCCGCCAGCTTGCGGCGCGAGCGCGCCAACCACACGCTCCAGACGACGGCGCTGGTGAATGAAGCTTATCTGCGGCTGGCCCGCAGGCACGTGTGGCCCCTGAATGACCGGGCGGCCTTCTGCGCGGCGGCCGCCGCGGCGATCCGCCGTATTCTCACGGATCACGCGCGGCGCCGGCACCGTCTCAAGCGCGGCGGCGGATGCGTGACTATGCGGTTGGATGATGCGGCCGTCGCCGCGGCTGAACCGCCGATCAACGTCGTGCAACTGGATGAGGCGTTGAAGCGGCTGCGGGACGAATCACCTCGGGCAGCGAAGATTGTCGAGCTGCGATATTTTGGGGGCATGAGTGAGCAGGAAGTGGCAGATGTGCTGGGCATCGCTCGCCGCACGGTACAGTGCGACTGGCGCTGGGCCCGAGCCTGGTTGATGCGCGAGCTGTCATGACGTGCAACTCAGACACGAGCGCCGGCGGGACGCGTCACCGCCGGATAGTCGAGCTATTCAATGCGGCGGCCGAATCGCCGCCCGAACAGCGGGCCGAATTTCTGGCCCAGGCCTGCGGCGGCGACTTGGAGCTGCAGCGCGAAATCGAGTCACTTCTAGCTTGTGATACGCCCGCCGCGGTTTTGGATAAGCCACTTCTGCCGTCCGTGGATGTGGCGGATTTTTGCATGCCTGCGCTCAATGCTCCGCTTCCGAAGCGCATCGGGGCGTTCGAAATACTGAACTTGGTCGCCGTGGGTGGCATGGGCGTTGTCTACCGGGCCCGGCAGCAGACTCCGCCACGCACGGTGGCGTTGAAGCTGATTCGCCCGGATGTCATGAG
>JAAYXS010000235.1 GCA_012515775.1 Phycisphaerae bacterium | reverse complement strand
CTCAAACCTTGCCTGCCGGACGGATTACCGCGGAGGCGCTCTTCTGGTCCAGCAGGTGCTGCACCACTTCCAGGCGCGAGGCCACCTTGCGCATGTCCGGCGGACGCAACTCCGGGTTCGACTCGCAGCATTCCATTATCAAGCGCGAAAGCGACAGCGGCACCAGCGGATTCAATTCGCGCGGCGGAACGCTGCCGCGGCACTGTTCCAGGGCGATCTTCTTCGTCGCCGCGGGCCCCGCCGGCATCAGCGTCTTGAACCACTTGCCGGTCACCACCCAATACATCGTGGCCCCCAGGTTGAACACGTCCGTACGATGGTCGATCCGCTGCCGCGCCACTTGCTCCGGCGCCATGAAATCCGGTGTGCCCTGCAGCCGCGTCTTACGGTGCCCCAGCGGGCAGCTTTGCCCGAAATCGATGATCTTCAAGCCGCCGTTTTTTTCCAGCAAAATGTTGTTGGGCTTGATGTCGGCGTGCGCGAAACCCGCCATGTGCATGGCGTGCAGTCCCGTCGCGACGCGCGTAAAAATGCTTACCACGTCGCCCAAACGCTCCGGGCAACGGTCCTCCAGTCGCTCCCCGTCCACGTACTCCATCACCAAAAACAACTCGCGCGTCTTCAGCCAGCGCCGGCTGCGGATCAGTTCATAGCACTTGCGCAGGTAGGGGTGATCCATCCGCTGCGCCACGTGGAACTCGTTCTCCGCCTGTACAATGAAGCGCGCATCGTCAGGGTTGCGGCAAACGACGTGTTTTATGGCGAACGGCTGCCGCGTAGTCCGTTCGTAGGCCAGGCTGATCGTCGCGCCCGCGCCGCGCCCGATGCGGCTACCCAACTCGTACTTGCGAATTTGGGGAATCTCGCTCATCGTGGTCATGGACGCCATGGCGGGGCGTAACACTCCGCGGCCCGCGCCGCGCGCCACACACCCCTATTCTACGCGCGTTCCAAGTAGGTTAGTCGAGGAACCGCTTGGCGACCAGCATGTCGCAGAGTTCACGAGCTTGCGCCGGAACGCCCGGACTCACGCGAGCATCCGAGTTTGCATCGAGGTGGATGGCCGGGGTACGCGACCCACGGCCACACGCAATGCTGTACAGTATCCCGAGCAGGCTCTGTTTCTGCTCTTCCGGCAGCGAACCCTGCTCGGTGCCCATGACGACCAGACGGACCGACGACCCGCCCTGCTCGAAGCTGCAGTTACCATCCGGCATTATCAGGCACGCCGGCCCGTTCACCGCATCCCCCGGCTGCACATATTCGATTAGGATTTCCTCGATGGGTACACCCGCCTGCGCCGTGAGCGGTGTGGCCCGGGCGGATATTACCGGTGTGGGTTCGAGCCAGAGCAGAATGCGGGCCCCGGCCGTCATCGCCAGAATCAGGCAGATGACCACGCGGGCGTTGCGGGTGTTTGTATTCACGAGCCTTCCTCGCTCCACTCCAGAGAGCGTCCTTGCAGGGCCACTTATACCGCGGGGCGCGGGCAAATGCAACGGATAACGCCCAGAAGTCCCGCTAATCCATGAGAATTCACTGGCATTTAGCTTATCGGTTTCCTGCCTGCCCGAAGCGCCACCTCTCACCAGGAAGTATTCAGATTCGCGAGCGTCCGGCCAAGTCCGCCGCACCGCTCGCTCTTGGATTTTGTTGCCCCTTTCAAAATCCTGCCCGCCCCCCGCTATACTACGCTCCGGGAGACGCGCCACCGACCGCCGCGCTGCCCACGCTTATCCGCGGAGTCCGTCGGCACATTGGTTGACAGGGACGCATCGGCTACTGCGGCCGGGAGATTGAGCGCGTGCAGAACGCGAAGTTTTACTTGGAAACGTTCGGCTGCCAGATGAACGTGCTGGACAGCCAGCTTGTCGACGGCCAACTGCGGCGCCTGGGGCTTGAACGCGTGACGGACTGCCGCCAGGCCGACATCATCCTTTTCAACACGTGCAGTGTCCGCCAGCACGCCGAGGACAAGGTTTTATCGCGCCTGGGAGGCTTGCAGCACCTGAAGCGGCGGCGCCCAGACGTGATTATCGGGGTCCTAGGCTGCATGGCGCAGCGCCAAAAGGAAGACCTGTTCTCCAAAGTCCCGCACCTGGATCTGCTCTGCGGACCAAGCGAGCTGCAGGACCTCCCGGCTTTGCTGCATGAGGCCCATCAGGGCCGGCGGCCAGTCGCCGCCTTGACCGGAAAACAATCGCATCGGCACGCCCGATCACGTAAGCTCTCCCCGCAACCCGAGCTCTCGCCAGAGCCGGCGCTTACGCCGCAAACGACTGAGTCACCCGATCCGTCCGAACCAGCCGAAACGCCAGGGCCCGCCTTCGACGACGAGCGCCTCGAAGCCCTCGACCTCTCCCGCACCTTTGCCCCGGGCGAAAACGTGCTTCAGTCATACGTCCGGGTACAGCGCGGCTGCGATAAATTCTGCACCTACTGTGTCGTGCCCTTCACGCGCGGCCCCGAGCGCAGCCGGCCCCCCGAGCATATCGTGGATGAGGTCCGCCGCCTCGCAGACTGCGGCTGTCGCGAAGTGACGCTGCTTGGCCAAACGGTGAACTCGTACACCTGGCGCGACGGACACACCGCGGTTCCTTTCGCCCGGCTGCTGGAGCAGGTCCAGGCCGTCCCCGGCATCGACCGCGTTCGCTTCGTGACCAGCTTCCCGGCCGACTGGGACGCCGACATCTTCCGGGTAATGCGCGATTATCCGCGCGTGATGCCGTATCTGCACATCCCCGCCCAAAGCGGCTCGGACCGCATACTGCGACTCATGCGCCGCGGGTACACCGTCGCCGAGTATCTGCGGCTAATGGACGCCGCCCGCCAATACGTTCCGCATATCGGACTGGCCGGCGATTTCATTGTGGGTTTCTGCGGCGAGGCGGAAGAGGACTTTCAGGCCAGCGCCGAACTCGTGCGCCGCGTGCAATACCAAAACATTTTCGTCTTCAAGTACTCCCCCCGCCCCGGCACCGTGGCCGACCGCCGCCGCTCCGACGACGTGCCCACAGAGGTAAAAAACCGGCGCAACCAGGAGCTGCTCGCGATACAGTCCGAAGTCAGCCTCGTCCAGAAGCGCGCCCTGATCGGCCAAACCTTCGAAGTTCTGGTCGAAGGCTTCAGCAAAGCGGCTAAAAGGCTGGCCGTCGCCGAGGCGCCGTCGCCCTCCGGCGGAGCCGCGGCCGTTCGCAGTGCACCAGCCCGCATCCGTGATGCGTCCACGATCGACTACCCGCAATCCGAGCAGGACCGCGGCCGCGAGATCGCCCGCACCGGCAGCCCGGGTTGGGGCCTGCCGGGCCAATCCGTGACCCGCCAGCTCGTCGGGCGCACTCCGACCGACCAGATTGTGGTCTTCGAGGGCGATCCGGAACTGATCGGTGGTTTGGTAAGCGTACGCATCGAAGCCGCTTCAGCGCTCACGCTCTTCGGCTCGGTTCAGGCGGTCGTCTCAGCAGCCCGCACCGTCGCAGTCCCACACTCGCGGCCCCTGCCACTGCTGACGGATTAGACCGGCTGAGCCCGGACCCGCTTGGCAATTCGGTCGAGATGCTGGTCCGTGAGCTTCGCCCTCCCGCGCTGCTCACACGCCCGCGTTGGCGGCCTACTCGCCCGTGATCCACGGCGCCTTGCGCTTCTCCAGGAAGGCCGTGATGCCTTCCTTGGCGTCCGAGCAACTGAAGCACTTGCTGAATTCGGTTATCTCGTCGCGCTGTAGCATGGCCCGCTTGGCGCGGGTGATTGCGTGCGGCGAGCCGGGTTCCATCAGCTTGAACCAGCGCTGCAAGGCGGCGTCAAGCTCTTCGGCGGTCGGCACGACTTCATCAACCAGGCGCACACGCTGAGCTTCTTCGGCGTTGATCGGCGCACCGGAGAAGATCATCCGCCGCGCTTGCGGATCGCCGACGATCTTGCCCAGGCGCTGCGTCCCGCCCCAGCCGGGGATCAGCCCCAGCGTCGTTTCCGGTAGACCAATCTTGGCGGTCGCAACCATCAGTCGAAAATCGCAGGCCAGCGCCAGCTCGCAGCCGCCTCCCAGGGCATGCCCGTTGATGGCGGCGAACGTAATCTGCGGCAGGGCGGCGATGGCGTTGAAGACGTTGTGGCCGTTGGCCGCGAAGGACCGCCCACGGTCCTCGGTGAAGTTAGCCATCTCGGCGATGTCCGCGCCGGCCAGGAAGACCTTCCCGTGCCCGCGAAAGACGACGTAGCGCACGCGGTGGTCCTCAGCGACACGCTGCACGAGCACGCCCAGATTGCCGATGACGCGCGAGGAGAAGATGTTGACGCCGGTCTCTGGCGTGAAGCAGATCGTGGCGACCCGCCCCTCCTTGGTCAGCTCGACTTTGGTGGTGGATTTTTCATTTGCCATAATCGTAGAACCCTCTTCCTGACTTACGCCCCAGCAGTCCGGCGCGCACCATGGTCCGCAGCAGCGGGGCCGGCCGATAACGGTCTTCCCCCAGATCGCGGTGCAACACTTCCATAATGTTCAAGCAAACGTCGAGACCGATGAGGTCAGCCAACGCCAGCGGACCCATCGGGTGGGCCATGCCCAGCTTCATCACTTCATCAATCGTGTTCGCGTCGGCCACCCCATCTGAGTAGCAGCCGATTGCCTCGTTGATCATGGGCATGAGAACACGGTTACTGACGAAGCCGGGATGATCCTTCACACGGTGCGGTGTCTTGCCCAACTCTTTGGCGAGATTCATCGTGAACTCGACCACCGGCTCGGCCGTCTTCAGACCGACGACGACCTCGACGAGCTGCATCATCGGCACCGGGTTGAAGAAGTGCATGCCGATGAACATCTCCGGGCGGCCGCTGGCGGCGGCGAGTTCGCTGATGCTAATGCTGCTGGTGTTGCTGGCGAAGACGACGTCCGGCGGGACGACCTTGGCCAGTTCGGCGTACAGGGCGCGCTTAGTCGGCACGTCCTCGAAGATGGCCTCGACGATCAGGTCGGCGTCCTTCATATCTGACAAGCCCGCCGGCTTGAGGTTGGCCTTGGCAGCCCCGGCCGCGTCGGCGGTCAGCTTGCCTTTCTCGACGAACTTCGAGAGCGATTTGTCGATGGTCTTGAGCGCCCGCTCGACAGCGCCGGGCACGGCATCGTACATGAGCACCTTGCGCCCGGACTGGGCGAAGACCTGGGCGATGCCGCAGCCCATTGTTCCAGTGCCGATCACGGCGACGGTCTTGACATTTGTGCGAAAATTCACGAGCAGTCTCCTCCAACGCGTTTGGGGTTCAATCCGCCGGGGCGCGTGTTTGCTCCGCACAGCGCCCTTCGAGCATTCAGGAGCGGCCTATCCGTGGACACGCCGCGAAGACCAGACGCCGCCCGCGATGGTCAGTATGACCCAGCCGCGAACGGAACTGGCGTGAGCACAATACTCAGCAACCCCAGACTGACCGGCAGCGCGGTAGCGGCAGAAGCGCCCAGCCGACTGTACAGCGCCTCCCCGGCCAGCCCCGAGGCACGTTCGGCCCGTGCGGCGCTCACGTATCCCAGCCACGCGGCCCGTAAGTCGCCGGCCGCTACACCATTTCCACGGCCATGGCCACCGCATTCCCGCCGCCCAAGCACAATGCCGCGACGCCGCGCTTGGCCTTCTGCGCCTTCAATATGTGCAGCAGCGTGACCAGCACGCGGGCGCCGCTGGCACCGATCGGGTGACCGAGCGCGATCGCGCCGCCGTTGACGTTCACATTCTCGCCACTGAGTTCGAGGCCCCGCACGCCCGCGATCGTCTGTGACGCAAACGCCTCGTTCAGCTCGAAGAAATCCACCTGGTTCAGCGACCAACCGGCTTTCTGGCAGGCCATGCGCACCGCGACCGGCGGCGTGAAGAACAGGTCGCGCGGCGGACCACCGGCCGTGGCTATGCCGACGATCCGCGCCATCGGCCCCATGCCGCACTTCTTGAGGCCCCTTTCACTGGCCACCACTACCATCCCG
>JAAYXS010000234.1 GCA_012515775.1 Phycisphaerae bacterium | reverse complement strand
GGCATTCGTCATTTCCCCGCGAACGCCGCCTCCACCCGCCCGCACACATAGTGATACGCGATCTGGTGGCATTCTTGAATGCGGTCACTGCACTTATGCGGCACAAGCAGCCTGTGCGCGCAGCATTCCGCCAGCCGATGCCCACTCGCGCCGGTGAAGGCGATCGTGACTGCCCCGCGCGCCGCCGCGGCGCGCACCGCTTCCAGCACGTTCGGCGAGTTGCCGCTCGTGCTCAGCGCCCAAACTACATCGCCCGCCTGAACCAGACCTTCAACCTGGCGCGCGAAAACGCGTTCGTACCCCAGGTCATTGCTGATGGCCGTGAGGACCGAGCTGTCCGTCGTGAGCGCAATCGCCGGCAGCGCCGCGCGATCCGTGCGGAACCGCCCCAGCAGCTCGGCCGCAATGTGCTGCGCATCCGCCGCGCTGCCGCCGTTGCCGAGCACGTAAACGCGCTTGCCATTGCGAATCGCGGCGATGATGGCATCCGCGATGCCGTCCAGCACCGTTGCCTGGTCCCGCATGGCCGCGGCGGCAGTCAGGTGATCCTGGAGGGTCGATTCCCATTCGATGGACATCACTCTCTCCTCGCACGCGAATGTCTGCCCTGCGCCGCGTGTGTGCAGTCGCATGAAGCGGCAGCTTCAAGCAGTGCCTCGCCGAACAGTTAGCCGGCGGCGCCTGCGAGACGCCCAGTGCTGAGCCAACCGATCGGCAGAACCCGGGGCGTCGCGTCAAGCTGAATTGTACGTCAACATGCCTGATTCAACAGCGCGCCCGGCGAAGACCGTCAACCGCGTGTGCGCAGTGGTAGCAGAGCCGGCTCGTGTCGAGCCGGAATTGACCAGTGTGCCCCCTTTCGCTCAGGTCGCATGCCCAGCACGGATCGGATAGCCCTCCCTAGCGCTTCGGCCTCGGATCACCGACGCGCGCTTTCACGGCCCGCCGGGCGCGTCCTGAGTCGCCGGCCCTCGCCCCTGCTCTCGCGCCGGCGGCTGCTGCGCCGCACGCCACCGCTCCCATTTCAGCTTGTTGGCCGCGATTTGTTCGTCAACCTGCTTCAGCATCGCTTCCGGATTGCGCTTGAACCCCTCGCGACAGCCGGGGCAGCAGAAATACAGCGTCCGCCCCTTGTACTCCAGGCTCACATCCGGCCGGATATCGCCGTAGCCGCACGGGCAAACACTCTGGAACGTGTACGACTCCTCCAGCTTTGCGGCGTAACGCTGCGGGTCCTTCTCCCAGGTCGCCTTCGCCTCCGCGGAAGCGAAGTAGATGCGTACGCCGTTCCACAGCGTCGAAACCTCGGGGTCCACCGGCTTGCCGGTCACCGGGCAAAGCACCTGCACGCGCGGCGGGCGCATCAAATCCCACTGCTTCCGCACCGCCTCCGCGTACTCCCCCGGGTCGTCCAGGAACTTCTCCCGCGCGGCCGCGTCGGCGAAATAAACCCGTCTGCCCTCAAATTCAACCGAGACGTTGAGGTCGATGGGCCGCCCGGTCACGGGGCACTGGATCGGCTCGACCGCCGCCGCCACTGCCGCCGCAGCCTGCTCGGCACGGCGGAGTTCTTTGGGCAAATCCGCCCGCTTGCTCTGCGCGAACGCCGTCGTCACGACCGAGATGCTTAGAAGAACTAGTGCAAGGCGCATAATCAGGCCTCCGGTTGATTGTAACTCGGCCTGCCGCCGGCGAGGCGCTTACTTCGCCTTCTTGTTCTTGGGCAAAAACTTCTGGGCCGCCTCGCACAACTCCTTAACGTGTGCGACGCTCGCGCTAAACATCTCGCGCTCGCGCGACTCGAGCTCGACCTCGATCACCTTCTCCACCCCGCCCGCCCCTAGAATGCACGGCACCCCCACAAAGTATCCGCCCACCTCGTACTCATCCTTGCAGTACGCGGCGCACGGCAGGACGCGTTTCTTGTCGCGGATCATGGATTCAACCATAGCGATCGTCGCCGCGGCCGGGGCATAGTACGCGCTGCCGGTCTTCAGCAGGTTCACGATTTCGGCCCCCCCGTTGCGCGTGCGCGTGACGATTTCGTCCAGCCGCCCCGGCGGAATGAGCTGCGTCACCGGAATTCCGCCGACCGTCGTGTAGCGCGGCAGCGGAACCATGTCGTCGCCGTGCCCGCCCAGTAACATGGCCTGCACGTCCTCAACGCTGCATCCGATTTCAGCGGCGATGAACGCGCGGTAACGCGCCGTGTCGAGCACACCGGCCTGTCCCACCACGCGGTGCGGCGGGAAGCCGGAGATTTTGTGGGCTGTATACACCATCGCATCCAGCGGATTGGAGACGACGATCAGCACCGCGTTCGGGCTGTGCTTTACCGCCTGAGCGGTGACCTCTGCGACGATCTTGACATTCGTCTCCAGCAACTGGTCACGCGACATCCCCGGTTTGCGCGGCAGGCCGGACGTAATAACGACTATGTCGCTATCCGCGCTCTCTTCGTAGCCGTTACTTCCGACCAGGCGGACGTCAGAATCAATAATCGGAGCCGCTTGGGCCAGATCGAGCGCCTTGCCTTGCGGCATGCCCTCGACAATGTCCACGAGCACGACATCAGCCAGCTCGGCCGCGGTAGCCCACATCGCACAGGTTGCGCCCACGTTGCCGGCTCCGATAATCGTGATCTTCGCGCGTTTCATTTTACGGCTCCATGAATGGTTGCTTCCCTTGCACCGCGTCCAGTGGGATTTTATCGTCCTGCTGGCCGTCGGGCCAACAGCAGGCGCAATGGAGGGCTAGTGCAAATTGTGCTTACAGGAGGCCGGTGTGTGGCGCGGTCGGGGGTGGAAGCGCCCAGGGCGCAAAGCTCGCGCGGAGTGTGAAACGCGGTACTGCGCGCTGCGCGAAAGCGAGGTTCTTAGCGGCATTTCGGGGCGGCACGCCCCGGCTCTGCTCTCCTCGGCGTCCGGCAGATACGCCGAGCTCAGCGGTTTCCGGTTGTGAACGCCGGCGAAATACGGATAATGGTCGGCGTGAGCCTTCGCAAGCGACGAACGACGGGTGCGGATGGCCGGGCTTTTCCGGTAACCGCCGCGCTTGCCGGCTGGCAAGATTCACCTGCCTGGAGGGAAAACCCGCTCGATGGCTGAAATGTACCTGATCGCCCCCTTGATCCTCCTCGTGGTCGTCACGGTGGCGGCCCTGCTGGATCGCTGGAGTGTTCCGGTCATTCTGATCGCCCTTGGGGCTGGAATTCTGTTCGGCAGCGATGTACTCGCCTGGTGGGACTTCGACGATGTGGCCCTGACCAACCGGATGGCCAATCTGGCCCTGGTCTTCATCCTCTTTCAGGGCGGCTTCAGCACCCGGCGCGAAGACTTTCGAGCGGTGTCCTTGCCGGCCGGCGGACTGGCAACCTGGGGCGTCATCCTCACGGCCGCCGTCACCTTCCTGGTGCTTCATCTGGTGTTTCATTGGCCGCTGGAAAAGGCCGTGCTGCTGGCCGTGATCATCTCCTCCACGGACGCGGCCGCCACGTTCTCGATTCTCCGCCGCCAGTCGCTGCCCCCCAAGCTCTCTTCGACCGTGGAGATCGAAAGCGCGGCCAACGACCCGATGGCGATCCTGTTAACCCTGGCCGCCATCCAGGCCTTCACCATCGGAGACGCCCGCTGGTACGCTGTGCTTTTGGCGTTCATCTGGAAATTCGCCGCGGGCGTTGGCCTCGGCTGGTTGCTCGGCCATGCGGCAATCTGGATGTTCAATCGTCTCCGCCCCCAGGATCGTGCCCACTACTACATTCTGTCGTTCGCCGTGGTGCTGCTCATCTACGGC
>JAAYXS010000233.1 GCA_012515775.1 Phycisphaerae bacterium | reverse complement strand
AGGGTGTGAAGGGGTGAAGAGTGTGAAGGGCGGGGCCGCTGCGCGGAGTGGCGGGCGTCGGCGGGGCGATTCGGTCTCCCGCCTGGCGGATCTTGGGGGAAACCGCAAGCGGGGGCCGCCGGCAGCGGCCCCCGCTGCGAGGCTTCAGCTACCGAGCAGGCGCTGCACGTCCAACGCAAAGTCGGTGCGCAGCCTGCGGATAGCGCGCGTTTCCAGTTGCCGAATGCGTTCCTTGGACACGCCAAAGTGCCGGCCGATCTGCTCGAGCGTCTGCGGCGTTTGTTGTTCGTCCAACCCGAACCGCTGCCGCAAGATGCGGCGCTCGCGCAAATCCAGCGAGGCCAGCATGCGTTCCACGACGCCGCGGACCAGGGCATTCTGCTCGTCATCCTGCTCGTCCGCGCCGCGCTCGGCCGTGATTTCGAGCAGCTCTTCGCGCCCGGTCTGGTAACGGTCGCGGTGGCAGCGCTGCTCCGGTATCAAGCGGGCGTAGTTGCGGATGATGGCCCACGAGGCGTAGGTGCTGAACTTGAAGCCGCGCGTGTAGTCGAACTTGTCGACGGCCCGCATCAGCGAGACGTTCCCGTCGCTGATAATCTCGAAGAAGTCCAGCGCCGGCCCAAGGTGGCGTTTGGCGATGCTCACTACCAGGCGCAGGTTGGCCTGCGTGATCTGGTTCTTGATGGCGTTGGCCTCGTCGAGCAGCGCGTCGATCGCGTCCAGGTCGCTGGCCGTGGCCTCATCCGGGTCGAGTTGCTGACGCAACCGGTCGGCCCGGAACTTCAAGTAGTTCATCTTCCGGAACAGGGCCGCCTCGCCCGCACTGGTGAGCAGCGGGATACGGAAAAGCTGCTGCAAATAGGGCGGCAGGTCGGCCGGGATGCGCCGCGGCCCGCCGGTGTCGGGGCGATACGGCGCCTGCACGTCGGGATCGTTGGCGATGAGTTCATCGATCCCCGGCTCCTCGAACGCCGGGCTGGCGATGTACTCGATCTTGCGGGACTTCATATCCCGCGCCCGCATCTGCGTAATCGTCCGGTAGATCGCTGACGGCGGCTGATTGAACCGCTCCGCCAGCACGGCCACCGAAACGCCGTCCTGGTGGGCTTCCCAAATGCGCAGGCGTTGATCGTCCGCCGAAACGTCCAGCCGTGAGCGGTTGAAGATGCCCGCTCCCGGGTGGCTCTCGTCGTGGGCTTTGAGGATCAGGCGGATCGTCTCGACGGCCCGGCCGGTTTCGGCCGCCAAGGCGCGAGCCACGGAATTGACCGTGCTCTGGCCCTGGCCGGCGAGGGCCCTGGCGCGTTCGACGATGCTGTCGCGCTCGGCGCGCGTCAGTTGCGAGAAGCTGCTGCCGCGGCTGACGATTTCGGCATGCTGCGCGACGAACCGCCGCACGCAAGCATCCGGGAAGACCACCCGCATACGTCGATCGGCGTAGCGGAACTTCCAGCCGACCAACCCGCGGCGGCGCCAACGGAAGATCGTCTTGGTGCTGACGTCGAAGCGTTCAGCCAGCTCGGCAATCGAGTAGACGGCGGTCGGCCAATCCTCGGCCACGATGTTGGCGTCCTCGCTGAGCCGTTCAGCGAGAGCTACCAAATCTGCTATTAGGACGTCAGCTTCGATAAGCCTCTCATCAGCCGTCCCATCGGGCGGGACGCGCCGGTACCCGGTAAGGCAATGGCAGATGAAGTCTGCGGGGTATGCCTTTCCAGGGTCGATAACTGAGAGGAGGAATTCAATGTTGAGGAGTTGCCGTAGGCGCAGACGCCTCGGACCGCGAGTCAACTGAACGGCAAGCTCCGCGAGGGCGGGGGCCTGGAGCGATTGCATGGGGCACCTCGGGGCGCAGCTTCGCCCCACAGGTCCTTCCAGCCGCAATAACCCAGGTATGGATAGATGATTTTGGAACTTGGATAATCAGTAAACGGGCGGCTTTCCGAACGCTGTTTATGATGTTTTAGGTCAGCTCTCCTTCACCATTCCGGACAAGAGCTTATGGATGACTCCGTCTCTCATTTATTATGCATCGTCGGCTCACCGGCGTCAACTGAATTATTGCTACAACGTGCCGGACCCGTCTTTGACGAATATGTAGTACAGAGCGCCTTCAGCTCCAGTGCGGCCGGCGGTCGCTTCGGCCTGTGGTCCGATACCCATGTATACATCGCAGCGTCCGGCAGCGCGAATGGCCCCACCGGT
>JAAYXS010000232.1 GCA_012515775.1 Phycisphaerae bacterium | reverse complement strand
GCGCCGGCAGCACGTACCTGTACTTCGGCGGCCCACCGCTCGAGCACGCAGCCTTGGTCATCGAGCCGGAAAGCAACGGCGACGAGGGTTGTCGCCTGGTTCGCCCGGTGCTCGGCCCCGAAGACAAGGTTTGGTTCGGCCCCGTCCCAACTGACGACGAGCTGTCGGCCGCCTGCGGAATCGACCGCTCGCGCTTCATGACCGCCAGCGATCTTGAATGGCTGCTGGCCGGCTATGAGGCGGCCGCAATTGTCCCGCCCGCGCCGCAGAGCATCGCCCGCGCGGCCGAACTGGGCCTGCCTTCGGCCAATGAACAGGAAATCCGGACGATCGTCGACATGCGGCTGATCAAGGACGAACACGAACTGGACGCCATGCGCCGCTCGGCCGAGATCGCGATTGAGGCTCATCGCGCCGCGCTGGCCGCCTGTGTCCCCGGCGGTCGCGAAGCCGATGTGGCCGCGGCGTTTACCGCGGTGCTCGTGGCGAACCAGTCCGCGCCCTCATTCAACCCGATCATCACCATCCACGGCGAAGTGCTGCACAGCGAGGGCCACCCGCACGATTTGCGCGACGGCGCGCTGCTGCTCATCGACGCCGGCGCCGAAGAGCCCACCGGCTACGCCAGCGACATCACGCGCACTGTCCCGATCAACGGCCAGTGGACACCGATGCAGCGCCAACTCTACGAGATCGCTCTTAAGGCCATGGAAAGCGCGATCGCCGCCAGTGTTCCCGGAAGACGCTTCCGCGAGGTGCACGACGTCGCGGCCGGCGTCATCTGCGAAGGCCTGGTTGAAGCCGACCTCCTCCGCGGCGACCCGGCCGAACTGGCCGCCCGCACGGCCCATGCCCTGTTTTTCCCGCACGGCATCGGCCACCTGATCGGCCTGGACGTACACGACATGGAAGACTTCGGCGATCTGGCGGGCTACCCACCCGGCCGCACGCGCCCCACCGAGTTCGGCACCAAGTTTCTGCGTCTGGACCGCGACCTGGCGCCGGGAATGACGGTCACCATCGAGCCGGGCATCTACCTGGTTCCGGCCATCTGGGCCACGGACGACTTGGTCCGCCCCTTCGCCGATGCAGTGAACCGCGCCAAGGTCGAAGCGCTGTTGGAAACGGAGTTCGGCGGCATCCGCGTGGAGCAAACCATCTGCATCCGCGAATCCGGCCCGCCGGAAGTGCTCACCGAAGGTCTCCCCAGCGCCCCGGACGAAATCGTCCAACTGCTCGGCTCGCACGCGCGTGAGAGGTGATAAGGTGATAAAGTGATAGAGTGATAAAGGGCGAGCTGCCGAAGCACTTTATCACTCTATCACTTTATCACGACTTTCGCCGGCGAGGCGCTCGCGACCGGCCAGTCGCATTCAGGGACGTCGCGTTCACTCCGCCGCCGTCCGGCGGCACGCGCTAATTACGGTCGGTGGCCTCGAGTGCTATCAATAGAGCGTTCCGCAATGGGTTGCCACGGGCGTAGAAGTCGCCGCGCCAGGCGACGTGTTCGCCGCCGTAGATCAGGTGCTGTTTGCTTCGCGCGTCATAGATGGCCGTGTGCTCGCGCCGCGGGATGCGGATGACGTCGGGCGTTTCCGTCCATCGATTCTGATCCAGGTCAAAAACCCACACGCTCTTCGTGCCGGGCGGACCCTTCTCTGCGAGTGAGACGCCGCCGACAAGCACCAATACTTTGTGAACCGGGTCGTGCGTCAGGGTTGCGCCTTGGACTGGAGTAGGGGCGGGCGAAGTGTGCGGCAGCTTTCGCCACGCCGTCGCCGCGAGATCCAACTCGTACACGTCATTCTCGACCACCATCGCGCTCGATGTGTATCCCGCCCCGCCGAAGATATAGAGCTTATTGCAGGCATCGTCGATGGCGCCGCTGTGGTTCCAGCGCGGCGAAGGAACGTCGCCCGTCGGCGTCAGTTGCGTCCAGCGCTCGGCGGCGAGGTCGTAGCTCCACAGGTCATCAAGCGGCGTGAACCCCATTTCGGGGTGTGGTCCGCCGTCGCCGCCGTGGACCAGCAGACGGTCGCGTTTGGAATCGAGAACCATCACGCAGCCATTGCGGGCGGGCGGACCGCTTTCCGAAACGAGCCGCCAGGCCGGCGTTTCTGTCCCGAGCGCCAGCGTCCACAGCTTGCCGTCTGGGACTTTGGCCCCGCGCGCCCACCCCCCGAAGAGAAAGAGGGCGTCGCGTTTGGCGTCGTAGACCAGGGCGGGCTTGGCGATCGCGTTCGGCCGCTCCCCAGACACCGCAACAATGTCAACCTTCCCCGAGGCGGTATCGAAGCGCAAGAGCCCAGGTTCAGCGGAGCGTTCCGGGTCAATGCCGCCGAAAACGAACATGATGCCGCGCTACGAGTCATACGCGGCCGCGCCGCACACGGCCGGGAACGAATCCCGCGTGTCAAGCGCCTTGGCCGTGACTTTCAGTTCGAGCCCCTCGGTCGGGGACGCAAACAGGGCCGCCACAAGGCAGGCCAGACAGGCATACACTTGGGTGCGCATTTGAAGTTCCTTCTGACGCGTGTTCCGGGCGAGCCGGCCTCGGCATTCCCGGACCCGCGAAGTCACTCGGGCGCCAGGCCGGCAGTCATCTTAAAGCCACTGATAAGGCGGTCAACCGCCGCATGGTAAGTGCCTCGCACTACCGGTCGTCCGAGGCGCCAGTTTCGCGCACTTTCCAGGACACTGCCGATCGTTGTCCTCTATCATGGACAACCGCGTTTCCCCGCAGGCGCCAAAAACGAATGCCGGTGACGAGGAACCCAGCGCTGCCCACAACGGCGATTATGGCGACGACGTTAGAGACCGTAAATGAGTGACTCAAGATATCACTTACTACGCCATATGTTGTACCTACGAACGTCACAAGACCAGCCGCAAGTAGCACTCCCGCACTCACTTGGCCTACACGTGGCTCGAACACGCTGTCGCATGCTTCGCAGCGTCGTGGCTCTTGCAGCGTAAAGAGCTCGCGCGCCGCCTTGTCGGTGGCCAAGCGCACCCTCGTCGATCCGCAGACTGGGCAGGTACCTTTCACGGCACCCATTTGCCCCTCAGCTTGCGGATCAGTGTCGCTTCGTCTCATAGCAGTGCCCGGGCCAGCTCAGGCTTCAGGTCGAATTGTCGTACGTGCTCCTGAATAGCCTCAATAACATCGCCGATAGTTCGAAAGCCTCTGCACGAGCCGCGCCACGGCGGGACCCCGCGCTCTGCAAGGGCTTCGTTCAACGTGGCGAAGAACTCTTCGTCCCACTCATCCAGCAGAAGACAGTGGCCGGGCAGGCGAAGCTCCCGATCGAAACGGTCCTCGGGTCGAAGTACATCCGGCGGGACCCCGAGCGCCTTGGCCATACTGCCGAAGACCAGCGCCGAGGCTTCGTCGTCGGCCGGTTTACCACTCGCCGCGACAGCGGAACTGCGGCTCATCGGCGTGCGCTGGCATAGTCGCTGGCGCCGTCTGCCCTCGGCCCACACGTGCGCCAGGCAGTAGGCGACGCACACCCCCGCCACTACCGCTGCTGCGATTCAGCTCACAACCCCAACCATTCCTCCACCGCAGTCACCTTACCGTTCCTCTGCGGCGGAATCAATTATAATACCGGTCGCTGCTTGCAGTGGCACACCGGCTGGGAGTGAACTTATGCGACCAGCACTGGGACGATTAGTGTCCGTCGGCCAATGCGGCTCCTGCGGAGAGTTGCGAGCTGTCGGCTGAGAACCGCCGGCTATTCGCTGGCCGGAACGCGCACTGTGGCCAACTTGTTGTCGACCAGCAGCTTGACTTTGTATGCCGGCTTACCCTGTGAGGAGGTCAACTCCACATCTACCGCCTTGCCGCCGGCCTCCTTCTCGGCCCGCGCGATCGCATCCGCGAACCCGACCGTGGCCGCTTGCAGGTCCTCTTTGTCGCGCTTCAGCTCTTCGCGGTCGTCGGGGTCGTCGGCCCGCTCATCCAGCACTTTGAGCACTCGGCCGGTAACGGCGTCTATCGCCACTTCTTTCCAATTGTCCCCGACCACCAGCTCCACCTCGATGCGTGGACCGCCGCGCTTCCAATCCAGTTCGACCTCGATCGCCTTGCCGCCGGCGACCTCGCGCTCCGCAATCTCGATGGCCTGAACCAGTGACACCTTGGCGGCCGCGGTGGCGCGCTGCATTTCGCGCACATCATCTTCGTCCGCCCAGGCCGCCCCCGTCACAGCTACCAGCACGGCAATGCCCACAGCACGATTCAAACGACGAAACATGGTGGATTTCTCCTGTATATTGCCTACGGTCCAAAAGCCCGGCTGACTGCCCGGATTGTAGGCGCAGGCGATTCCCGGGGCGATGGCCCGCCGACTTGAGCGACTCCAACCTGCCCCCTCCTGCCTACCGTGGATGGTTCGTAAAACCGACGCATTGGGCAGGAGAGGACACCGGCCGCTTCAGACTGACTTGCGGTGAAGGCGCCTGGGACCGCGCCACGCGGGCAACTCAGACCGTTTCGTTCACAGTGTGAACTGCCGGCGAGGATGGGGTCAACGGCACTTGGTTCCGCCCCGTTTCAAGGCTAACCGTGATGCCGCCTTTACTGACAAGAAAGTGCTTCCACCTGCATTACCCCTATCGGCTTGCCATCAGGAAAACTACCTCCGCCTTGGTCGGGCCTCCGCCTGCCTGCCGCGCCATTCGCATTGCCGCCTGGTTGCCTTTCTTCTCTTACCTCGTCGGCCGGTTGCCTTTCGCACCTAATCACCTACCATGAACTCCCCGGCCCCTGCCGCGGCGGGCGCGGGCCGGTGGGGCTGCTTGACGTGAGGCGTTCGAGGACTTGGAGCATTCCCGGGAGCGCTCGTGGACCGGCCGACGGCGGGCTGACCGCTCGTGGACCCTT
>JAAYXS010000231.1 GCA_012515775.1 Phycisphaerae bacterium | reverse complement strand
GGACCGTGGCGCGCACCCGTTTCAGCGCGCGATCGCGCTCGCCCGGGTTTGCCGGCAGCATTTGAGCGGCCGCGCGCAACACGGCGCGCGAGTCTTCGTGCCGTCCCAGGCCGGCCAGTGCTTGAGCCTGGCCGACGATCACCGCGCCGGCGGCGGCCGCATCATCCGGTTTGAAAGCCGCGGCCTCTTCAAATGCCCCCAGGGCCTCGTCGGGCTGCTCCTGCGCCAGGTAGACCCGCCCCAGCAGCCAGCGATTCAGACCAGTCAGCTCGCGCAACCTCTCGGAGTTGAAGACTTCCTGGCCTATTTGCTTGATCCATTCATCGATCCAATACACAAGCGGGGCGGCTTCCTCCACGCGCCCCTCGTGCATCAACACGCAAGCCCATAAGTACTCGCAGTAGCCCTTCAGATCCGACGTCGACAGACGCCCTGCATATTTGCTCAGTAGCAGACGCGCCTGCAGTGGGTCGTCCTTTTCGAGCGCGGCATCTACCGCCTGCCGCATTGCCCACCAGGCCGAGTCGTCGTCCAACGACGCGTCGCTCAATAACGTTTCGAGCAGCTCTTCGCGCTGCGCTGCCGCTTCCGGCCGGCCGTCCAGCAGGCGCACCAGCCTGCGCATCGCGACACGACCTTCCTCGGGGGACGGATCGGTCTGCAGCGCCTCCCGGCAACTCCTGATGGCGTCTTCCGGGCGGCCCAGCCACTCCTGCACCTGAGCGCTACGTAGAATGCGCCGCGCGGTGCGCGGCGCGCCCAGCCGCTCCGCAGCCTCGACGTGTTCCAGCAGTCGCTCGAGATTGGCAGTCAGAGCCACCGGGCGCCGCTGCTCCTGTTCAAAAAGCAGCTCCGCCAGGCGGTCGTGTAACTCGATTTGATCCTCGACCGGCAACGGCGGCTGCATTTCGAGCAGGTTCGCCAAGGCATCCGCCGCGTCCGTGGTTCGTCCCGCTTCCGCCAGCCGCGTCACGTCCACCAGCAGCGCCGGCACATCCGGCTGGACCGGCTCCGGGATCAGCCGGTACAGCGCGCCGGCCGCCGCAACCGCCGCAACCACGGCGAGCGGCACTTGCCACCGGTCGCTAAGGACGGCCGCGATCTGCTGTTTAAACCCGGAGTCGCTCATCCTGAGCCTTCCCTATGCATCCTGCGGATGGGGCGTGTGGCCCCGACGCTGCTCCATTGTTCTATCGGATGGAAGTCCCTCCGCAGCGCAGGAAATTGCGCTCCTGCCGCGTGCAACACCTGCGCCTGCGAACCACCCGCGGCCGGTCCCGGGCCGCCCCGTTCCGCCTCTAGCGCCGGGCGCCGAAGGTCCGATGTAGTTATCGTGATATCTCCCAATCCGGCCACACCCCCCGCCAGCGACGTGGTGCTCGTCAGCGCCGACAACGAGCTGCGCGGCATTGTGCGCCGCCAGCGCCCGCCCGGACTGCGTCTCACGTGCTTCGGACCGGACGACGCACCGAAGACTGCGGCCGCGCACTGCGGCGAACTGTGGCTGGACTTGGATTGCCCCCGCGCCGCCGAGGAGGCTGAAAAAGCCGCGGTTTGCTTCCTTACCGCGCCTCCGGCCGAGAACGCGGGGCTGATTCCGTGCAGCGGCCGTGCACTCCTGGTGCGCAAACCCTGCCTGCCGGACGTCGCGCAACGGCTGTGGCGCGCGGTTGCACGGCAGAGATTGCGGGTTCCCCGACCCGCCCCAACGCTTCCGGCCTGGATGTGCGAGTTTCACCAGATCGGCCTGCGCGAGCTGTGTCGGCTGTGCGTCACGCGACTGCCGGAGCGGCTGGGCTACGCCGCGGCCTCGCTGTACCTGCACGATCCTGAGACGGGCGTTCTCTCACTGACGGAGACCACCCACGCTCGTCCCATCGACGCCGCCATCAGCCTGGGCAGCGACCGCGAACGCCTCATGGCCGACGTGGCCCGCTCGGGGCGGCTGTTGCGGACCAGCAACGCGATAAAAGAATGGCGAGCGCGCTCGCTGCACGCGCCGCGCCGCTCCCATTACTCGGACGGAGCCTGCCTGATCGCACCGCTGATGTGCGACGGCCGGCTCTGGGGATTGCTGAATCTCAGTGGCCAGCGGGCGGGCGGTGCACAGTACTCGCGGCCGCTGGAGCCGATTTTCGACTTTCTGGCCCGCTCGTTGCGTTATGCGCGCGAGTACGAGCGTGCCCATTTCGAAGCCCGCGTCGACGTGTTGACCGGGCTTTACAACCAACGCTGGCTGCGCGAAGCGCTGGAGAAGGAAATTCGCCGTAGCGAGCGCTTCAGCATTCCGGTCTCGCTGATCGCGGCGGACCTGGACGGCTTGAAAGCCGTCAACGACCGCGAGGGCCACCCGGCCGGCGACTGCGTACTGCGGCACGTCGCGCGGCGCATCAGTTCGGTGCTGCGGCAGTTTGACTCGGCCGCGCGCGTCGGGGGTGACGAATACGCCATATTGCTGCCGGCCACGGCGTACGAGGGCGGGCGGCAGGTCGCGCGGCGCATCCTGGAGTCCATCCGCGGCGACGCGGCCTGCTACCGCGGCGTGCCGCTACCCATTCGCGCCAGCCTCGGCGTAGCCCAATGGGAGCCGGGCTGGGACGCGGCGCGCTTGATCGAAGCGGCCGACCAGGCCATGTACCTGGCCAAAAAACAGGGCCGCGATCAACTGATATGCCTCGAACCGACCACCACACAGCACTGCAGCGCAGGCATCCCGCCACCAGTAGCCCAAGCTCCAAGCAGTACCGAGGACTTAGTCCACAAGTGATAAGGTGATAAGG
>JAAYXS010000230.1 GCA_012515775.1 Phycisphaerae bacterium | reverse complement strand
TCAAAAACGCGGCATAGCCTTGGCAGAACCGGGGCGGCCCCTTCCCACGTTCCCCTGGATGCCCGGTCCCGCTCGGCCAATCAGCGGCGCCGCAACAACGCCGCCACGAGCAGCAGCGCCAGCGCGCTCGGCTCAGGCGTGGGCGTCAGGTAACGCTGGTCGGAGCCGAACTCCACGATGCTGCCACGGGCTACCTGCTCGAGCTCTGCCGCGCTCAGCGGACGCGTGAGCGTCAGCTCGAACAGAATCGCGTCGCTGACCGCTGGTCTGTTGGGCGGAATTGACAGGATCGCTGGAGCGGCCGCGATGCCGCCGAATGGGCCATCCACCGTGCCGCTGTTGCCATCAAAGCGTGTCACGGTCCCGCCGCCCTGACCCTGGCTGGTGCTCAGCACGTGCCGCCAGCCTTCCATCAGGTCGCCACCGTAATCGTTCGTCCAAAGCCACTCCTCGCCGACGCTGGCGCCGGCCGTGCGATCGGACCACGCCCCGAGGCCCGTGGCGTCCGGTCCTATGACTGCCGCATCACCGCTGAGAATATCCGCCCCCGGCAGATTCATGCCCAGTGAGACCAACAGCGAGGCGGCCGTGTCAAAGCCGGCCGGCACGCCCGTGCTGGTGTTCTTCAGCAGGATGGACAGATACTTCCCATCAATGTCGAACAGAGCCTGCGCCGCGAGCCCGTTCAAAGGCGACGGGTTCGCCCCTCCGGCATCCTGTGTGTAATTCACGATCACGTCGCCTGTCGCGAACGGCAGGCCCAAACAGCTCACAAACAACAGTGCAGAACAAAACGACCGCATCTAACGCCTCCTCAAGCTAACCTTCACTCTGCGCGCAAACGGCCCCGCATTCCGCTCCGCGGCGGAATGCGCGCCGAGCGCGCCTCGCACGGTTCCAAGCCGTGCCGCCTCACAGTCCGGGTGTGGTCGGAACCCTCCCTGGTCGCTCCGAACGTACGGCGGTGATCTTAACTAATCACCGGGGCGGATTCAATACAAATTGAGCGGTAACGCGTCAGCGTGAGCCCTTTTCGGCAGCGTGCTCTACAAGGTCCGCAAACAAGCACAAATGTTCGCGCCGGTCAATCAAATCCTCAGGATGCCACTGCACCCCCAGCAAGTGCCGGCTCTCACAATCCTCTGCAGCCTCCAAGACGCCATCCGGCGCAAACGCCACGGGGCGCAACCCGCGGCCGGCATAATCGGGGTCCACGGCCTGATGATGCCTGCTATTCACTTCCAGCCGCGTGGTGCCAATAATCTGGGCCAGGCGCGAGCCGGGTGCCAGCGTGACTTCGTGAAAGGCCTGTCCGTGCCGCAGATGGTGTGCGATGGCGGGCGTGCGCGGCACATCGTCCAGGTGCTGAATCAGCCGTCCGCCGCGGGCCACGTGCGCCACCTGGTAACCCAGGCAGATCGCCAGAATCGGTAAACGCAATTCGTCGGCGCGCCGGAAAAGCGTGAACTCAAAACGGTCGCGCCGCTCGTGCATCAACTCGGCCTTGGGGTGCCGCGTCTGCCCGTAACGCTGCGGATCCAGATCGAGGCCGCCGCTGAAAATCACGCCGTCAAGTCCGCTAAGCAAGTCGTCCAGCAAGGACGGCTCAGGTTCTGCCGGCAGCGCGATCGGCCGCGGCAGCCCGCCGGCGGCGAAGACCGCGTCCGAGTAAGCTGCATTGAGCCGCGTTTGCAGGCGCGGGTTAGGTGGGTCAGTCTGCTGAAAGCTGCACGTTATGCCGATCGCCGGTCGTCGCATTTAGAGTTCCCGCCAAGCTTGTCGGCCGCGGCAGGCGAAAAGCCCAATTGTCTTTGCCGCCATTGCGGACTCGCTTTCGGCTGTTATATTAGCACACAAGCGAGGCGCGGTCTCCGGATTCTGGCCCGGGACACAAACTTTCACAGCGTACTGCGGTGGTGGGTCGTGCAGGCTGTCTCCTCTAAATGGCATGGCGTTGGGTCGGCTTTGACGGCCGCCCTGGTACTCGGGGCGCTTCTCCTCATTACGCCCGTGGCACGAGCGCAAGAAGCCGTCGAGGGGATGGTAATCAAGCGCGTCGATGTTTGCGGACTGGAGACCATCAGCGAAGCCTACGTGCGGCGCGTTATCAAGACGCGCGAAGGCCAGCCCTTCCGCCGCGCCCAAGTCGAAGAGGACGTGCGCGAGCTGCTGCGCACGCGCCGCTTCCTCAACGCCTTCGCGGCCACCGCGGTCGAAGAAAACCAGGCCGTCGTAGTTTTCACCGTCCAGGAAAAGCCCGAACTCGTCTCGGTCGAATTGGAAGGCAACAAGGCCTTTCCCGACGACCAGCTTTTCGCCCTCACGCCCGCCGCGGGCGACGTCATCGATATGTATGAAGTGCGGCGCGGCCGGGACGAAATCCTCCGCAAGTACCGCGAAGCCGGCTACTACTACGTCGAAGTGACCTTCGATGAGCGCGCCCTGCAATATGAAGGGCGGCTGATCTACCGCATCAATGAAGGCCCGAAGGTCCGCGTGCGGCAAATTCTGTTCGAAGGCAACCGCTCGTTTCCGGACTGGCGGCTGCGTTCCAAGATTCAGACCAGAACCGCGCTATGGATTTTCCGCGTGGGGGCCTTCGACGCAGAAACCGCCGAGCGCGACGCGATCGAAATCCAGCGCTTTTATCGCGACGAAGGTTTCCTCGACGCCCGCGCCGGTTATCGGCTCGAATTCGACGAGGTCACGCGCGCCGATCTGACGGTCGTGTTCGTGATCGAGGAAGGGCAGCGCTACTGTATCCAGGACATCGTCGTCGAAGGCAACACGGTCTTTTCCGCC
Source organism: Phycisphaerae bacterium (assembly GCA_012515775.1). Lineage (GTDB taxonomy): Bacteria > Planctomycetota > Phycisphaerae > UBA1845 > Fen-1342 > JAAYXS01. Next base: position 4,893 of record JAAYXS010000230.1, on the reverse strand, counting down.
GAGCACATCCGCTCGTGCATGCAGCTTGAGCCCGGTTACCTCCTGCGCACCGAGGCCGTCGAGGAAGACCGCAAGCGCGTGCAGGACTTGTATGGCGAGGTCGGCTACGTTGATGCCCGCGTGGCGATCGACCACGAATTCCTGGAAGAGCCCGGCCTGGTCATCCTGCGCGTCTCAATCATCGAGAACAAGCAGTACTATTTCGGCCGCATCATCATCCGCGGCAATCAGAGGACCAAGGACGAGGTCGTCCGCCGCGAGCTGCAGTTCTTCCCCGGCGAGCTGTGGAACACCGTCGAGGCCCGGGCCGCCGAGCAGCGCCTGCGCGAAACCGGCCTGTTCCAGCCCGACCAGGTCCGCATTGCCGCCCTGCCGCCCGAGGACAGCACGCGCCCGGCCCTGGTTGAAGTGCAGGAAGCCGAGACGGTCACCTTCCTGGTCGGCATCGGCGTGAGCACCGATGCCGGCGCCATCGGTTCGCTGACGGTCGAGAATCGCAACTTCGATCTGTTCGACTGGCCGCGCACCTGGGGCCAGTTCTTCCGCGGCCAGGCCTTCCGCGGGGACGGGCAGCGGCTCAAGTTCTCCGCCGAGCCGGGCACCGAAGTCAGCCGCTTCCGCATCGACTTTACTGAGCCGTACCTGCTCGACCGCCCCGTCCGTCTGGACACCTCGCTCTATCTGTTCGAGCGCGGGCGCGACGGATATGACGAAGAGCGGGCCGGCTTCATGTTTGCCTTAAGCAAACGTTTTCCGCGCGGCTTGCTGGCCGGCTGGGCCGTGGAAGGCGCGTTCCGGGTTGAGGGCGTTGGGGTCAACGACGTCGACGCACTGGCCTCGCGGCAAATCAAGGAGGTCAAGGGCAATAACCTGCTCACGGCGGTCAAGGGCACCATTGTCCGCGATACCACGGACAGCCGCGTCATACCCAGCAAGGGCTACCGTTTCACCCTGAGCTGGGAGCAGGCAGGCGCCTTGGGCGGCGACTTCGACTTCGGGCGGCCGACCACGGGCATCGCCTGGTACAAGACGCTGCGGACCGACATTTTCGACCGCAAGAGCGTCCTGGCGCTGCACGCCGACACGGGCATGATCGTGGGCGATGCGCCGGTGTTCGAGCGCTTCTACGCGGGCGGGTTCGGTTCGCTGCGCGGCTTCAGCTATCGCGGCATCTCGCCACGGGCCGGAATCATGAAGAACAAGGTCGGCGGCGACTTCATTTTCCTGACCGGCGCGGAGTATTCGTTCCCGCTGTACGGCAAGAACTTCCGCGGCGTGACGTTCCTGGATATGGGCACGGTCGAGGAGAATGTGACGATCACTACCTGGCGGGCGGCGGTAGGCGTCGGCTTGCGGATTAACGTCGACTTCTTCGGCCCGGTGCCGATCGTGCTCGACTTCGGCTTCCCGATCGCCGATGACGATCAGGACGATACGCAGGTGTTCAACTTCGCGTTCGGGGCCTCGTTCTAGGGAACCCGTTTGGGGATTAACCCCGCGGGCTAGCCCTGAGGCTCAAACAGGTACAGGTCGATGGCCTCGATCCGGTCCTCTTTTTCCTTCAAGAAGAACCGCTGCATTTGTGGCTGCCCCAGGCGACGCGTCAAAACGCCGAGGTAGCCTTCGAGCTGCTCTTCCGGGAACGGAACCTTCCACCCCCGATAAGCAAAGAACCACACTCGGCCGCCCGGGTCCGGCGTTACCGTGTCGGGCAGCGGCGCCCAGCTCAGCGGGACAGGGTGAAAGCGCAGCACGTCGAACACGAATTGGGCGCCGGTGCCGCGCCAATCGCCCAGCCAAGGGGCGTAATCAACCCGCTCAGTTGCGTTGAATACCACCCAGCGATCCCCGGGCCGCGTTTGCTCCACGACGTAGTCCACCGCGGCGCGGCTGCGCTGCACGGGCCCTTCCTTGTACGGCCGAACCGCGTCGCCGACGGTGCCTCCTACAGCGATGAGCAAGAGAACGACTGCCGCACAGGTCTGATACACGCGAAACGTCGTGCCGTGCGGCCACCTGAACATGATTCTGGCCAGTGCCGCCAGGTAATTAAGAACTCTTGAAAGACCGAGCCCGGCCAGCAGGCAAAACGCCGGGGCCATGTAGAGCGAGGTCCGGGCCGACCCGCCGTACGGGTACTTCTGCGCGGCGGCCGCAAACATGGTGAACACGAGCGGCCCAAGCAGCAACCACAGCAGGTCGCGCCGCGTGCCCCAGAGGCGCACCGCACCGATAACGACGAGCAGAAGGCTGAACGCGCTGGCCGGTGCTCGCCCCCCCAACGGATACGCCAACATGTAGTCGGTGTGTATCAACACAAGCCACAGGGGCAGCTTCCAGATTTGTGACAGAGCCAGCGGCGGAAAGGCCCGCTCCCACATGTTTATCTCGGTCAACCCCGCTGCGGCCTGGGCGTGCGGCCGGCCGTATAGAAAGTACATCAGGACAAAGCTGCCGCCGACCGCGATCGCGTAGCAGAGTGTTTGGAGCCACAGGATGCGCCGCGTGGGGCCGCCGCTGCTTGGGTCGTCACCGCTCGCCCGGCCTCGCCGGTCCGCAGCGACTAATCGCCACGCCAACAGCGTGCCGATCGCGGCCAGCACGAAGATCACCGGGTAAGAACACCAGACCGCCGCCGCTCCGCCCACGATCAGCGCCACCCAGGACGCGGGGCCGCCCCGGTTCTCGTACACGCGCCACGCCAGCATCAGCAGTCCCAGCGCCAGCAGCAGGTCGGTCGCGTAGGGCTTTACCTCGGCGGCGTGGCGCACGAGGTAGACCGAGGCGGCGAAGATGCCGATGGCCAGCAGCGCCGGACGGCGCGGCAGTACGCTCTGCGCGAAGCGCCAAAACAGCGGGAGGCTGGCAAGGCCCGCGGCGAACGGCAGGAGGCGCAAGGCCCACTCAGACAGCCCCAGCAGCCGGCTGATCGCCAGCTCCGCCCACATGAAAACCAGCGGCACGATCTGACCGTACGTCAACGGCTCAATCATCTCGGCGTAGCCGCGCTTGACGAAGTCGACCGCCACGAACGCTTCATCGCCCCAGATTGGGAAGCCGAGCGCGTAGCGTACGATCCGCCACAGCACGCCGGCCGCCAGCAGCGCTACGAGCAGAATGCGCCACGTGCGAGCGTGTCGGCGAGCGGCGGTGCGTGCGACGCTGCTTGAAGCCTCAGCTTCGAGCAGCGCGGCAGCCGGCGCCGCGGTTGGGTGCATCCTTGTCGTGGTCTGCTGGTCCATCTCCTCTCCGAAGGCTGCGGTTCCGGCGCCGCCTGTGATAAGTCGACCGCTAGCTCGCGCCGCGCCGGCGCCGATTGACTTCTCGACGAGCCGCGGTTAGTCTACCCGGACTCAGGATTTTTGGCCCCCATCGTCTAGTGGCCTAGGATATCAGGTTCTCATCCTGGAGACCGGGGTTCGAGTCCCCGTGGGGGCGTGAGTGCCAAGCACCAGCCACGTCCGGATTGAAAGAGCCGGACGTGGCGTTTTTTATCCCCCCCGCGGCTGAATTTCGGACGCGTCCGAGCACAACTCGTTAAGCAGGCCGCCGCAGGACGGGCGGTAACAGCGATTCTTCCATATCCATCCGGTCGGCGGGCTTGACGGGCGTAACTATATAGTTATATGTGAACGGAGCGTAATGCCGGCGCGTCGAGCCCGCCCGGTGACGGCCGTCCGGAAAGATGCTCGATTACTCCCCCGTCAGGGACCCGCTCAAGCGCTCCGCGGCTGAGTTGCGTTCCGAGCTGCGCTCCGAGTGGATCAGTCCCCAAACAGCCGTCGAAGCGCCAATACTCTCCCGCGCGGCCGCCAACCACCCCCGCCAAGAGCGGCTCTGCTTTTCCAACCCGATCGCGCGCGGCGCCGACCCCTGGGTCATTCAACATGCCGGCCACTATTACTACTGCGAGCCGGTGACCGACACCTCCATTGCGATCTGGAAAACCGACTGCTTCACGCGGCGCGGCACGCGCCAAATCGTCTGGAAAGCCCCGCGCCAGGGCTGGAACAGCAACCTGATCTGGGCGCCCGAGCTGCACCGTCTCGACGGCCGCTGGTTCATCTACTACGCCGCCAGCGCCGCGCCGCGCGAGAACGCCAGCCACCGCATCGGCGTCCTGGAGTGCCTGACGCAAGACCCGCTCGGCGCCTACATCGACCGCGGCATGCTCTACACCGGCGATGATCCGCTCTGCCGCTCCGACAATCGCTGGGCCATCGACGCCACCGTGCTCGAATTGCACGGACAACGCTACCTGCTCTGGTCGGGCTGGCCGGACGGCGCAGACCTGCAATACCTCTACATCGCCCCGCTAAAAAACCCGTGGACCACCGCCGGTCCGCGCGTCCGGCTGTGCGACAACGCGACGTTCGACTGGGAACGCGTCAGCGAAGACCCGCGCCAACGCGGCCTGCACGAAGCCCCCCAGGTGCTGAAGCACAACGACCGCGTGTTCGTCATCTACTCGTGCAGCGCCTCCTGGCAGGAGACGTACAAGCTGGGTCTGCTCGAACTCATCGGCGACGACCCGCTTAACCCCGCGAACTGGCGCAAGCATCCGCAACCCGTGTTCCGCAGTTCCGGCGACGTCTTCGGCGTGGGACACGCAAGCTTCGTCAAATCGCCCGACGGCCTGGAAGACTGGGTCGTGTATCACTGCAAAACCTCGCGAGCCCCAGGCTGGCGCAGAGTGGTTTGCGCGCAGCGCTTCGGCTGGCGGCCGGACGGCCTGCCGGATTTCGGCCAGCCGGTCCCGTGGCGGGAACCGCTCAGCCTGCCGTCCGGTTCCGGCGGCGTCGATGTTCTGCTCGATGGTTCTGAAGACGGCATTTCCTACCCGCTACGTCAGCCGCGCTGTCCGCGCATGGAGGCGGCCAATTCGGCCCGCGT
>JAAYXS010000229.1 GCA_012515775.1 Phycisphaerae bacterium | reverse complement strand
GGCGCTGACCCGCGCCGGTGCAGATTCTCATCCAATGAATAGCGCCAGCATGGCTACTACTACGCCAAAGAGCGTGGCGCCTTCAATCATCGCGGCCGTGATGATCATGGCCGTGTTGATCGTGCCGGCGCTTTCCGGCTGGCGCGCCATGGATTCCACCGCACTGCCGCCGATGCGCCCAATCCCCGCCGCTCCACCGATCAGCACCAATCCCGCCCCGATCCCCGCGCCCAGCGCCTTTAAGCCAGGATCGCCAAAGATCGGCTTGCTGACGGCCGCGCCCGCGTCCGCGGGTTCGGCCGCGCTGACCGGAACCGCGCTAAGCGTCGCCAGCACCAGCCCCGCAACTGCAATTATCCTGATAGACCGCATAATTACCACCTCGCTGTGTGTGCATGCCGGCGGTGGGGCCGCCCGGCTCTTGTCCAAAGATCGCCATCGCGTATTCCAGCCTTACGGCCCGTTACCCCACTTACCGGGCATGGCGAGTAATGTTCGTTTCGCTGCTCGTGCCTCAAGCGCTCAGGCTCCCTCAGAAGCTGGTTTTTCGGGGTGTTCGGCCGTCGCGTGCAGATCAGCATGGGCTTCGGCCGCGTGCTCCGCGTGTTCAGCGTGCAGGACCACCGCCTGCCCGATGAACGTGGCACTGAGGAACGCGAAAATAAACGCCTGTAGCACTGCCACTAACAACTCCAGGCAGTATATGAAACCGCTGCCGAGCACAACCAGCCCAGCGACGCCTGATCCCCAACCCGCCCCCAACGCCGCCCACGCCATCCCCGTCAGGCCCAGCAGAACCGCCAGCAGAATATGGCCGGCGATCATATTCGCGAAGAGACGCATGGCCAGCGCGAACGTCTTCGCGATCAGTCCGACCACTTCGAGCACCGCAATCATGGGCGCCAGCAGCGGCGGCCCCATGAAGAAATGCCGGATGTAGCCCCAGCCCTGCAGCCGCAAGCCGTTGATTATGATCATGCCCAAGGTGCAGATTGCCAGAGCGGCCGTTACGCCAATATTGCCAGTCGCGGTCCCGCCCAGGCCGCTGACACCCAGCGGCCGGGTCCAGTCGCTCAGCGGTATCAGCCCCAACAAATTGCAGGTCAGGACGAAGAAAAACGCCGACCAGACATAGGGCACGAACCGGTCCGTGTGGGGGCCCAGCGCCGGCCGGGCCACATGTTCGCGAAGCAGGCCACAGATCGCCTCAATCGCATTGCCGACGCCGCGCGGTACGAACCGGCCGATCGGGTCATCGCCGGCGCGCTTCCGCACGAAGCGCGGCAGCAGGGTCACAACCAGAACGGCTGCGATTACCTGCATGATCATGTGGTTGCTCAGGATCGTGAACTGGTCGAAGAACGGTATGTCCCACGGCAGGTGCGGCGCCCAAATGCGGTGCTGCACGACGTGTTCGAGAGGATTCAATTGTCCCAGGCACAGACCGGTCACGCACTTGTCCTCGCATTCGACCGGGTCAGCCGGACCAGGCCGATGGTGTCGATGGTCATCAGGACCAGGTAGGCGATTACGACCCAAACCGCCAGTCCAACCGGCGGCAGCATTCGACTCAGCAGGGCGGCCAACGT
>JAAYXS010000228.1 GCA_012515775.1 Phycisphaerae bacterium | reverse complement strand
TGCTCACTCTGGCTTACCTACCCGAGCCGCCGCCACTGATCGGTCTTGAAGAACCCGACCGCGGCCTCCATCCGCGCCTGATGCGCGACGTGCGCGACGCCCTGTACCGCCTGGCGTACCCCGAGCAATACGGCGAATCCCGGTCGCCGGTGCAAGTGATCGCGACCACGCACTCGCCATACCTCGTCGATCTTTTCCGCGACCACCCGGAAGAGATCATCATCGCCAACAAGCACGGCACTGAGGCCACGTTCGAACGTTTGTCGGATCGGCCGGACTTCGAGAAAGTTTTGGAAGACTCCTCGCTCGGCGAGGCTTGGTACACAGGCATTCTGGGCGGAGTGCCGGTCCAGGGATGAAAGTTGCGATCTTCTGCGAATCCGCCGCGGACGAAGCTGGAATCCGGATTCTCGTTGACGCGCTTCTCGGCATGCCAAGTGAGCCCTTTGAATTGGACAAGTTTCGAGCCCGCCGCGGCTGGCCCAGTGTTCCGAACAGTCTGCCCGCCGTTGTACGTCACCTGTACTACCAGACGGAAGCCGACGCCCTGGTCACCGTGGCGGACGCCAGGGGCTCGCCACTGCACTCGGCCAAATGCGATCCGCGACAGGCCGATCCCAAATGCCGTCTCTGTTACATGCGCCAGATCATTACCTCGACCTCCCAGCGGCTGGGACCTGTTCCAAATCGCCGGCCACTGCTGACCGCGATCGCGCTGGCGGTGCCGGCGATCGAGGCGTGGTGGGCGTGCGGGTGCAACCCCCATGCGACCGAGGCGGCGTGGGAAAGAGATCGCGCAACCGGCGCCTCTGCGCCCGTGCATATCCGCAAGCTGAAGCAGGCCGTCTACGGGACCGACCGACCGCAGCTCGCTCTGGAAACGAGTCGGGCGGTGGAGGAAGCCCGTCGCGTAGCTGCGCAGATCGGCGAACTGGAGCGGCATTTCCCAGCCGGGTTCGGTGCGTTCGCGCAAGACGTCCGCACCTGGGCAGAGCGCTCCAAAGAAGCCGGCACCCCCGCTTAATTAATTCCAGGTTGCTTCACGGTCCCCTCCGCCGCCCTGGTTCACTTTGTCGCCCTCGAGCCGAACATCAAGCGCGGGATTCGAGGACGCGGCGGACCAGGCGGGCTGCGGCGATTGCGGCGGCCGAGCCGATCAACATCAGTCCGGCCCCTAGCCAGCAGACGCTCGCCTGGTGCGTCCACGCGTACCGGATGGCCTCGTAGTATTCTTGTGCGTGCAACGCGGCACGCTGGTTCTGCCACAGCGCGGCCACGAACCCCAGCGCCAGCCAGGGACCGAAGGGGATCGTCAGCGTGCGTTTGAGCAGCAGGCTGATAGCGTAGGCGGCCAGGGCGATGCCTACCGCCAGTAGTAATCCGAGCAGGACGATGTCCCAGCCGCCAGCGGCGCCGGCCGCGGCCAGGATGTATATATCTCCGGAGCCGAGCGCTTCGCGGCCGAAGATCAGGGTAAATACGATTCGCAGGAGCCAGCCGGCGGCAGCACCGACCATGAGGCCGAACGCGGAGTACGCCAACCCGGCCAGGGGCTGACTGCCGGGACCGACCGACCACTCGGCAGCTTGGCGCCAGGCCTGGCCGATGGGCGGAAACCATACGAGGATGGCGAACGTGCCGAGCGCGGCGGCCAAGGCCGGAATCAGCCAGGCCAGTTCGCGCAACACTTGGGCACGGGCTTGAGTGCGCTCATGTTCGAGCGCGTCTTCGACTT
>JAAYXS010000227.1 GCA_012515775.1 Phycisphaerae bacterium | reverse complement strand
TCTGGTCAAATTCCGGCTCGACACGAGCCGGCTCTGCTACTCAGTGCGGCTCATTAACACAGACGGCTCACGTGTCATCGCAGTTCTGGCGGGAGCTGTAATTCTGCCTGCTCGGGCAGGGCGTAGACTTCGATCGTGCGCGGTGAGCGAATGATGCCGGGCAGGGTGAACATGATTTGGCCGGCCGCGTCGCGGGTTTCGACCGGCAGCGCCTGGCCGTCGGCGTAGACCCAGCAACGCGTCTTGTCGGTGCCATTGATCCGAAAGAGCGGTTCGTGGCGCGGCGTCGAGCCTGGCAGGACATCGAACCGAAGGCGCCCCCGCTGGAGCGCCAGCTCATAGCAGCCCTCCGACTCGTTATAGCCATCATGGTTCAAGTCTGCGGGAACGTCGGTCACCAGGTGGCCGGCCTGGGGCTGCAAGGCGAGCGGCTCCTGGTAGTTGCTGGCGATCTCCTCGGCCTTTTCGGCGTTGAACCCGGCAGGGCAAAACCACAACAGGTGCGTGCTCAACATGACTGGCTGGCTCTGCGTTTCGCCTGCCAGCAGCAGCGACGGTTCTGAACCCGTCCTGGGCAGGAAGCGGCGCCAGCGCATGTCGCCCGCCGCGTGCGGCGCCCAAAGCAGATCAGCGCCGGGAGGGTTGCTCGTCACCAGAGCGAAATTGGCCGGGACGTCTTCGGGAGTGGCGGGCGGGGACTCCGCAACAGCGAAGTCAGTCCCGCTGTCCAACAGGACGGCCCAGCCAAGACGGTCGGATGGCCACGGCGTTGAGCCCGCCTCAAGGCTGATCTGCACAAATACGCGACCGTCGCGGTATACGACATAGCGCGACCTGCATTGGCGCAGTTCGGCCGAGCTGTTGACATCGGCGGCATCGGCAGCCAGAAGCAATTCGCGCGAGCCTTCCAGAACCACGCGGGTAGCGGAAGCTTCGAGGACTCTCTGAGTCACTGCCGGGCGCATGCCGGGATCAAGCGGGCCGGCGATAGTCAGACCGCGCGCGCCCTGCTCGAGGCTTCCCGACCAATCATTGGCCACGAAAACCGGCCAGGGCCCGAGGCCGCCCAGTCCGGCGAGACTTCCCGGTCCTGCCGCGTACCAGGCGCTAATCGCGCCTTCGGCAAACACCAGTTCGAAGCGCTCGTGAACGCCGACGAAAACCCGCGGGCCACGGGAGTACGCATACAGTTCGCCGGGGCCGGCATCCTGCCCGGTGTACCACTGCGTGCGGTCGGCCAGCACGAGGTCATCCAGGTGGAAAGTGGCGGGTTTGCTCCCAATGACAGGAATGATTTCCAGTTGCCGCATGTCACGGCGTTCGTGGCCGCGGCTGACGGAGTCCAGATCGACGGTCAGCAGGTTCCATCCAGCGGACAGTCGAAGGGGTAGAACTGTTTCGCCGAACCCCGTTGGCCCACCGCTGCGAAGCAACAGGATTGCATCCGCGCCATCCGGCGGCCCCCAGAGTCGCAGCAATAGGGCCCCGAATTCGCTCCAGTCCTGCGCGGCGCCGTCGGAGGCGGCGCGCTGCAGATCGCACACCAGACGGTCAGCGGCGGAGTTCAGGTCGAACGCGAGGCTGCGGGCTTCGGGACTGCCGGGCGGGGTGGCGATAGTGGGCTGAACTGGATCAAGGGAGGTAGAGAGCGAGGGATCGAGAGAAGAGTCGCTCACAATACTGAACCATTGGGCTTGAGCCGGGTTCTGGAAATCTGCGAGCGTTTGCGCGCCGGAGAGTTCGACGCTGGGATAGTGGGCGGCGACCGAGGCGGGGTCGAGCGGCGGACCGGGCAGGCGCGGGCCGGCGAGTTCGCAGCCGCCCG
>JAAYXS010000026.1 GCA_012515775.1 Phycisphaerae bacterium | reverse complement strand
CCCGTCCGGCCGCGTTGCCACGCACGTGGCAACGCAGACCGAACGTTATCAGGTCATGGCGGTTACTGGCCCACCACCGGCAAACGCCAGCTTTCGGCCAGATAGTTCTCTTGCGGCGAGTACTGCTCGACCAGGTTGGCGATCAGATCGCGCAGCAGGACGCTCATGTCCTGCATGTTGGCGCGGGCCCCGCCTGTGTCGGTCGCGGCCTTCGCCTGCGCCGCCGTCAGCGGCTTGATGCCGGCCTTTTCCGCCTTCTGAAGCTCGTTCTGAATGTGGGCCGCGTCCGTGCGTCCCGGCAGCCCGGGCGTGCCGAACCACACCAGATCCTTCGTCAGATCCACGTCACCCGGTACCACCGCGATCACGTAGCCCGACTTCTCGCCCTGGTTCAGCCGCATGGCCGCCTGGGTGCCGACATACAGCACCGGCTCTTCAAGCTGGCGCGGGATCACCAGGATCGGATTCACCTTCAGAACCAGTATGGTGCCCTTGCTGACCTGCTGGGGCACATTGGACCAGTCATAGCGGAAGCTTTCGTTGAGCGTGAACGCCTTGGCGTAAACCACGGCATCCACCGCCGCCGGGGTCTTGGCAACAGGCGGCGCCGCCAGCAGCGACGAGGCCAGCGCCACGACACAGGCACTAAAAATTATTCCTTTCATCTGAACTTATCCTTTCGCTGCCTGAGGCAGCCGTTTGAGTCAATCTTCGCGGATCACCGTCCGACTACTCGCACTGCACATCCAATTAGTTGCAATGTACGTCAAAGATCTCCACGCGATCGATAGCCGCCTCGGTCTGCGAGTTATTCGGAGTGTCGACCGCCGTGAACCGCACCTGAACCGTCGCCGTCAGCGGAATGAAGTCCGCCACGCGAATCTCGCGGATCAGCCAGTCGACGTGGCTGGCGAAGTGCCCCACCTGGACCCAGGTCGCGCCACCGTCACTGGACAGGTGGACGTCGAAGAAGTCCTGAGCCGGAGGAGTCGGATCGTCGCAGAAGAACCACTCCGCGTAGCGAATGATCGGGTCGGTCGTCGCGCTCAGGTCGAGCATCGGCGAGGTCAATTGCGTCGGACCGCCGTCGACGTCATACGTCACGCGAGTGTCCGTCACATAGCACTTGCCCGAGCCGTCGTAATCCGCGTCCGGCCCGTAATCGCCTGCCGGCGGAATACCCAGCATCCACATGCCCGAGATCATGGCCGGATCGGAGTACACCGTCCAACCCAGGTCGCTCTCGAAGTTGTCGACCAGGATGCCGTTGTAGTTGCCGACCAGCGAGACAAACGGGGCAGCCGCGCCCTCGGCCGGTGCATAGACCATGCCGGTCAGGTCGCCCTCGGCCGCGAAGTAGTACTCCCATACCTGGCCGCATTCGGGAACGGGCAACGTCCCACGCCACAGCTCGCCGGCAACCTGCTCAAGAGCCACCGAACCCCACGCCCCGCCGTCGACGCGATAGTACAGCAGCGCCGAACCCGGCAGCAGCATGTCGTCGTTTTCGGCGATCATCACCTCGACCGAAGTCGCCACATGCGGCGGCACAAACTCCGGCGGCGCGCTGCCCATGTCGAGGGCCAACGTGACGAAGGAGGGCGGAATGTCCTTATCCAGCATCATTTCGTCGATGACGATGCGGCCCTGCGGGGTGCCCCAGGACGGGCCGAAGTCGAGCCGTACTGCAACGATGTTGGAAAGATCCAGCGAACTGCCGTTCATGAGGAAATCCGTTATGCGAATCCGGATGCGGCGCATCTCGTTGTGCCAGCCGCCCTGGCGATTGTACGGCATGCCGAAACCGCCGCCGTAGGCGCCGCTGCTTATCGAGCTGGTGTTGCCGTCAACATCGCGCAGCGTAATCGTGAACGTCAGGATGCCGTTGGTCGCCAGCGTATAGGGATGCTGGGTGCCCTGAGCGCCGCGTACGCCGAGGTACTTCCAGGCGCTGAAGTCCCGCAGACTCGGAACGACGGCCCACTCGTAGAACCTGTCGGCACCGTTCCAGTCGAAGACCACGCCCCGGCCCTGATCGTCGGCGCCGTCCTGCGTGGCGCCGTTGAACGGATCGCTCGCAGACCAGGCGAAGCTGCTGTTGTTGTCGTCCAGCCGGCCTTCGGCCAGGTTGGTCACATTGTACGTGACGGACCCGCCCGAACTGCTTAACGCAGTGCTCGGCTGCGTCTCATAGTCATCGATGAACGCGATAGCTCGCTCGTAGCCGTTGCGATACTCGTTCGAAACCACGTAGCAGGGGTTATCCGGAATGGGCACCCCGATCGGGTGGAAGCGCTCCCATTGCCGCCAGATGAAATCTTGCCCCGGAACGTTGCCTTCGACGTAGTGCTTGTACATCGGCAGCATCAGGCCAAGCTGCACCAGGTGCGTGCCATCTTCGTAGATCGGGCACGGACCCTCAAAAAACGACGTGCCGCCGTAGTCGTGGAACCACGCATGCCCCGTGCCCTGCACCACCGTCGACTGCCGATAACGCGTGGCACGCTCATGTATATGGAACGTTTGGCCGATGTCCGAGCCGGCCGCGCCGCTCACGTCCCCATCGCCCGAGGCCGTCCACAGGTGGAAGTTCGCCGGGCCCGGGTTGCTCGCGCCGGG
>JAAYXS010000226.1 GCA_012515775.1 Phycisphaerae bacterium | reverse complement strand
TGTGAAACGGGGACGCAGCTACTAGTCGCTGCCGCTGCCGCCCTGGAATTCGTAAGCCCCGAAGTCCACGGTCGCCTCACCGTCGCCATTGCCGTCAACGATGCGCCAGTTGCCGGCGTAATCGATCGCCGGCAGGAACTGCACGCCTGGTGTCGTGGGTTCGACGTCCAGGAAATTGCTCCCGGTGTCAATCAGCGGCGAGTCGGAGGACAGTCGCAGGAGGCCGGAAGTATGCCAGCCGTCGGCGAAGGCCGGATCAACGCAGCGATTAGTCATGTACGAATGCACCAGCCACGCTCCACCGAGATCGGAGCGGGCGGGATACACACACGTGTGACTTATGAAGAAATCCTCCGTGTGAACCGTGCCGTTGAAATCAATGTTCGGGCCACAATCAGCTTCATCCGTCGGATCGCCGCCGTTGAACGCCACAATGCTGTTCTGAATTCTCAGGAAACCAGGGATCATTAATACGGCCGGCGTCGGTGAAACATCCACGCTTGCGTTGCCCACGATGGTACAGTTGAAGATGGATGCATTGACATTCGTCAAGCATAGAGCGCCACCTGCTCCAAATAGCGCGTAGTTCCTCCAGAAGACGCAATTTGTAAGCGTCAGATCACCAAGCGTGGCCGCGATTCCGCCACCCCATGCCTGAGTGCCGATGGCCGAGTTGTCGGCAAAACGGCAATTGGTCAATTTGGTGCGACTGTAAAGGGAGTTAATCGCTCCGCCGGCGGCTGAGCTGATGGAGAAGGAGCCAGCCTGGTTGCCTTCGAAGCGACAGCCGACGCCGACCAGCTTGGAAAAAGCCAGGGTGAGTGCGCCGCCATTTACGCTGGCGTGGTTGTCAATGAAGTCGGTGTTGATAAGCGTGAGCGCGGTGTCTCCGCAAGCCAGCGCGCCGCCCTCTCCACCGTAGGTTTCATTGGCCGCAAAGACGCAATTTGAGACCACCAGTTCACTTTCGAAGCCCGCATCCGCGGTTGTGCCCAGCGCGCCGCCCCAGTCCACAGCGCGATTGTTGATGAACTGCATGTTGGCCACGCGAATACCGGTGCTGGTATCAATGAGCAGAGCCGGCCCACCCAGAGCGGTGTCGACGGACCAGTCGCTCATTGTGAATCCATCCAGCACGACGTTAGTGGCGTGCGTCGCGGAGAAGGCGCGGTGATTCTGGCCGGGCTGTCCGACGATCGCCGTCCCGTTCGTAAACGGATTGGCGTCGCGCTGGCTGCGCTTGTCCTCGTTGCCGGCAAAGCCGCCGTAAATGGCGACATTGCTCAGCAGCGCTTGCTCGCTGTCCAGCGTGTACATGCCGGCCGCGACCCAGATCTCGGCAATGTCGTCGGCGGGATCAGGATTGGCGTTGCGCGCGGCGGCGTCGGCCAGGGCCGTGGACAGACTGTTATGCGCTTGCGCCCAGGACAGGCCGTTGCCGTCCACGGGACCCGGCGCCACATGCAGCTTGGGGGCCGGCGTCAACGGCGCCGCATCAACATTGTCAGGCACAGTGTCGCCATCGGTGTCGGCGATCGTCGGGTCGGTCCCAAACGGCGTCCATGCGCCGCCATGTGTCTCACAGTCGGCCTGATTGTCAAGTTCTGTGCAATCCGTTGCGGCCTCTTCGCCGCAGATACACCCCATGCCGGCATAGGGATACCACACTCCGGCGTGCGCCAGGCATTCAGTCTCGTTGCTGTACTCACGCGTAAGCAGACCGTTGACGGCGCAGCCGCCGCGTTCCTGGAGATCACTCAGGCCGTCGCCGTCGGCGTCCGCTTCGCGCGGATCAGAGAGCACACGATACGCCGGACTGCCGTGAACGCGAACCATCCAGCCGGCCTGCACCTGCCGGCCGGCGTCGTCGTAGTGGGTCTTCGCCTCGTCGAGATCGCTGATGCCGTCGCCGTCGTAGTCGACGCCCTCACCGGCCCCATAAAGAGCCTCCTCCTGCTGGTTCAAACCGTCACCGTCAGCATCGGTAATCAGCACCAGCATTACCGTGTCGCCGGCCCGCAGCGAGATATCCTCAAAGGCGACACTCGGGTCAGCGAAGTCGTCGTTGCTGCCCAACACCAGCCAGCCGTTGAAGGGGCCGGCGTCGTCCGCCGGCAGTGAACGAACCTTGACCAGCGTACTCGGGATGGCATTGCCGTGGTGGTCCTGCTGCGTGGTTTCCACGGGTATAGCCAGGAATTCCGTCATCACGCGATGAAGATTGAGGCCCGCATATTCGCCTTCGGGCGTGCGGTCCACATTCGTGGCCAGGCAATACCGTTCCATGACTCCACCGCCGAAATCAATCAGCAGATTGGCGGTGCGCGTCTGCGTGACTTCCTGAACGAATGCGAAATTGACCCCATCCTCGGATTCCACATCAAAGTACGGGGCTTCGAGCACCAGCGACGAAGGATGAGCCAGAAACTGCTTTATGCGGTCAGCGTTAATTCCGTCCGCCGCAACCTGAAGGACCGGCGTCGATTCACCCGGCGCCAGCGTCACGCCGTCCGCCAGTGCCGGCGTCAGAGTCGCCATCGTCCTGAAATTGCCGCCGATCTCGCCGGTTTCCGCATCAATGGTGCGCTCCCAGTAGCGTACAGTTATGGCCAGGTTGTCCAGGTGATAGGCCAGCTTTCCGGGGTTGGATATGCGCACGCCGGCCGTCATCGAGCCGTCGGCCGCGGTCTCGGTCATGGCACGCGAATCGGAGGTAGCGGAGCTGTAGGCGCTCTCCTCGCTGTGCGACTGGCCCCATTCCCAGTTCCACGTGCTTTCCGATTTGAGAGT
This sequence comes from Phycisphaerae bacterium, assembly GCA_012515775.1. Taxonomy (GTDB): domain Bacteria; phylum Planctomycetota; class Phycisphaerae; order UBA1845; family Fen-1342; genus JAAYXS01. The sequence goes on along the minus strand of JAAYXS010000226.1, from coordinate 2,623 downwards.
AAGGGAGAATTCGAGCGTCTGCTTCGCCTTGCCCCATTCGAAGAGGCCCGCGCTGCCCTCGGCTTCGCTGGCGATCTTGGTGCCGAACTCGACCCCCGCCATGAGCTCGTAGGAGAATTTGCTGTCGCTGGTGTCGGTCTTGCTGAGCGACTCACTGTATTCGTGCGTTTCGCCTTTTTCTTCGGCGTATTCCACGTTCAGGCGGACATCGACCGCGTCGTCAAAGTCGATGGCCACCAGCGGCAGATCCGCGATCAGCGGGCTGCGCGTCGGGTCCTCGAGCTCTTCGTAGTCGGTGCGCCCGTCGCCGTCCGTGTCGGCCAGCGTGGGCGAGGTGGCGTCGGGTTTCAACGTCCGGGTTGCAGGCGCCTCGGCCAGCTCTGCGGCAGTGTAAAGCTCGCGCCCGTCGAACAGGGCCGCGTTCGGCGCCGCGCTGCCGCTTGGGCCGCGGCTGTCACCGTCGGTGTCCACCGAGACCGGGCTGGTGCGCCAGCGCTGCACCTCGTCGAAATCGCAAAGACCGTCGTTGTCGGTGTCCGCAGTGCGTGCATCGGTGTGCAACTGGAATTCGAAATAGTCGCTCAACCCGTCGCCGTCCGTGTCCGCGTCGTGTGCGTCAGAGGTCGCGCGATATGTAACCGCATCTCCGTCGCTTCCAACGCCAAACAGATCCACCCGCACGTCCCAGCCGGCGGCCTCCTGCAAATCCGACAGGCCGTCTCCGTCGCTATCGACATCGGCCACGCCGTCTCCATCGAAGTCCAGTGCGTATTCGAAGGCGCCGCTCAGTGTGGCGTTCAGAAGGTCCGGTGTGGTCACTGTAACATCGACGATTGCCGCGGCGTGCGCCGGCGTGACGGCCGTCAACAGCCCGCTGTTGACGAAGTTGACCGTATTGGCCGCAAGGTCGTCGAAGAGCACCGCCATCCCGGGGACGAAGCCGGTGCCCTTGATGGTGACGATCGTACCGCCGCTGGTAGGTCCGTTGCGCGGAGTGACGGACGCGAGCGTCGGGGCCATGGACGGCGGCGGTTCCTCCTTGCCGCTGGTTGGCTCCACGTACGTGAACGACGCCCCGGTTTGAACGACATCCCCATAGGGGCTGACCAGGGTGAGGGGGACCTCTCCGGCATCCTGGGCCGGCGTCGTAACACGCATCAGGCCTTCGTTGACGAACTCGATGCTCGCCGCGGCGTGCGGGCCGAAGAGCACGCCGACGCCATTGTCGAAGCCGGTGCCGCGAATGGTCACTTCGGTACCGCCGCCAACTTCGCCGCTTTCCGGCGTGATGGAGTCGATGCTCAAGTGGTGCAGTTTGGCCCAGTTGTCGCGCGCAGCCAGAGCATCCATAAGATCGACAGTGCCACAGCCGACGACACTGATCACGATCAACAGGGCGGCGGTTCGGCCGATTGAAAGTGCCGCGGCTCTGCGGACGGATGTACGAGACGCCCGGGCCAGGCGGCCAGACTGCAACACTGACGTAAACATGTGCATACTCCTTACTGTGGGTATGCCTCCCACAGCCGAATAGGACTGTTCTCGACAACAGGCATCGTAATCTCTTTCAAGACCAGAAAAAAGCAAAACTCTTGAAATTGTGGCCTGTGTGGGAGCGCTGCGTGGCGTACGGTCCGAAAAAAAAGTCACTCTGGCGCGCAACGCATCCAGCATTCTTTCATGACAGTTTCCCGGCACACGCCTAACGAACAGAACCAGGCACGCGAACATCGACACCAGCATATTCGGCTCAGGAACAACGCCGAATCTCATGTACTTCCAACGAGAGAGCGAGGGCGTCGCTCCCCGCCAGGTACAGCCACACGTAACGAAGGAATTGAGAAGCGTGATGTCGTCAAACAGACCGCTATTTCGACCCATAGCCGTTTTGACCGAAAGGTGGATCGGCGCGGAGACGGTTGGGAATGGGCCAATTGCGAGGGGCGCTGCGGCTGCGTTGGCGCTGCGCGGTTTTAGTCGACGGCTTTGGCGGTCGGGGGTAGTCCCGTGAGCGGGGGCTTGATATTGAAACGCCCCCAGAACATAGGGTGAATCAATAGGGTGTCGGTTTTGCAAAAGTTCGGCTCTGCGCGCGTATACGAATAATGGACCTCGAACACCTTTTGCGGCGTCGGCTGCCGCCCCGGCGACGGCTGGTCCTCTACCAGTCTCCCGAAGAAGCCCATTTCGTACAATGTGTCGATTATGCGCGCGGGATCGAGCGAGCCTAGGGTCTCCGGCTCAAGCTGCAAGATACGGTGCACCGCGTCCGGGTACTCGAGTAGTGCCGTCGCGTCCGTGAAGGCTTCCATAATTTCCAGAGCGTGCGGCAGGCGTAGGCTGTACTCGCCCGCCACGCGCTTCACGGCGGCGTGGCATGCCTTCCGCACGCCTTCTTTGATAGCCTCGGCCGAAAACCGCTCCGGATCCTTGCCAAGCGCGAGCGCGCATGCCGTGATCTCACGCATTGAATAGAGAAGGTCACGAGGCGTGTGCTGAGAGAACATCATGATGTAAGCGAAAGGTGTCCGCGGCCTGTTCCACAGATCGGTTATCCGCATGTCTGGATCAAAGACCCGGCCGAAGAGGTGTTGTACGTTGGTGGACCAGAGGGGGCCCGAGC
>JAAYXS010000225.1 GCA_012515775.1 Phycisphaerae bacterium | reverse complement strand
CGGCGTACAACAAACCGGATAGCAGCAAAGGCCACGCGCGCCACAAGCGGGGTCGTTCAGTGGACTGCCGCTCCGGCACAGCCGGACTTGTGGCGCGCGTCAACCACCACAAAGCCGCTGCCGTCAGGATGATACCAACTACGAGCGCGGGCACCGAGAGCAAGACCTCAAGCGCATTCTTCCAGAAGACGCTGCGCGTGACCACCAACGCCGCCAACACATTCGCGCCAAAGTGTGTGAGGATGCTGGCGACGAGGGATTCACTGCGCCAATAGACGTAGCCCAACACCAACACCAGCGGGATAATCCCGAGACCCTGCAACAGCGACAGGTGAAAAACGACAAACAACCCACCCGCGAACAGAATGGCGCGCCGGTGGCCGAGACCCTCGTAAGCGCGTTGAATAACGCCACGCGCAAATATCTCCTCGCACAGCGGCGGCATCACCGCATAAGCAATGATCCCCAGCACACCTTCGAAGACGGTGCGCGGTAGAGACTGTTCACCGCCGAAAACCTGATAACCGAGTAGCGTCTGGTAAATACCCATGCTGCTCACCGCCAGTGGATACAACCCTGCGCCGACCAGCAGGCTCGCTACAGCAACTGACCAGCCGGGCCAACGCCAGCGCACCGTTTCACGAAACGGCAAACGCATCAACCTGAGGAAGATCAACGTAGGCAGCAGCACGAACAGCGCCTCGTTGAGAATCATCCGCGCGAATTGCGGCATCTCCAGGAACAAAAAGTTCACCGCTTGAAGACAGAGTACGATCACGAACAGAATGTTCACAGCGTAAATCGAAGGGCGTTTATGCATAATGGTTACCTCTTCTGCTAATTGCTGGTTGCTACGTTGTGTTGGGATCAACACTGAGGAAGGCCGCGCGAGTCTTCCCTCACCGGCACAACATCTGCCGTGCGGATAGTCCAATCGAGTAAGCCCGCTTCCATCTGCGCACGGACATCGGCGTAGGCCGGGTCCGCATAGACGTTGCGCAGCTCGCGCGGATCGGCGCGCAGGTCGTACAACTCGCTCACGCCGAGCGGGCGGCGCACGAGTTTGTAATCGAGTGTGCGCATCATCACCGCACGGCAGACGCTCAGGGGGTGCTCCTGCTGCTGGAGGCCCTTGGGATAGTAGATGCTCGTCGCGTCGCGGAAGATGCCGGCGTTGGCGCGGCCCTCGAAGGCGTGCGGCTCGTGCGGATCATAGCCCCCCTCGGCGAACACGGCGCGATCTGGATCGCCTGGTGCACCATGAAGCTGCGGGACGAGCGACTGTGCGAAATGGATATGCCACGCCTCCACACCCCCTAGATCAAGCGTCGTCGCCATAATGTCGAAAAACTCGATTGGCTCAGGGACTACGTGCCCTGCCGCCCCACCCGGCGCGCGGATGATGAGCGGCACGCGGGTCAGCGTGTCGTCGAGCGCGCTGGGCCACTTCTCCACCAGCCCGTAGTCGCCGGCCCAGTCGCCGTGCTCGGCGGTGACGACGAGGCACGTGTTCTCCGCCAATCCGGTTTCGTCGAGCGCGTCGAGCAGTTGGCCGAGCATCCAGTCCACGTAGCTGTTGGAGCCGAGATAGACAGCCTGAATCTTGGCGAAAACCTCGTCAGGGACTTCGTCCAAGCGGCGGTAACGGCGGATCAAATCGAAGTAGTCCGGTTTGTCCGGCAGATTCGCGGGGCGCAGCGGCGGAATATCCGCCGGATCGACCATATCGTGGAACGGCTGCGGGCAGCCGTAGGGCG
>JAAYXS010000224.1 GCA_012515775.1 Phycisphaerae bacterium | reverse complement strand
GCTCAGCCTGGCAGCGCGTTGCGGCCGTAACGGTCGTTGGCGCCGCAGCGACCGCTATAGCGAACGTCAACGAGTACCACGTGCTCTCATACGTGCTCGGCCATGGTCTTGGCGGCAAACTGCGCCGTACTCGCGTGTATGAGTGGGCGGTGCGCTGGTTCGACGCCGCTCCGTTTCAGGTGCTGGCGTTGATCGGCTTCGTGCCCGTGCCGATTGACGCGATCCGCTGGCTGGCGATCCTGCGCCGCTACTCGCGCTGGCGCTTCGGCCTGGCGTATTTCGTCGGCCGCGGCCTGCGCTATCTGTTGTTCGCGGGTTTCGCCGTGCTGGCCAGCTTGAGCGGGACAGAAATCCTGCTGATTCAGGCGGGCATCGTGGTGGCCGCGTTGCTGGCGCGTTTTGCCTGGCCGCGGCTACGGGTGGCGCGATCGGCGATTGGCTAGTGGAATTGCGCCCGGACGGTCAGGCGGGGCGGCACAACGGCCTTTCAATCGTCCCTACGGGACTAGAGGAATTCGTTCCCAACCTCTTCCCAGCACTGCGTGCTGGGCTACGGTCAGCCGTCGCTCCGGGACTCGCGGTGGGGGCTCGGATCAGAACAGGTTGCCCTTGCTGGCGCTGCGGGCTCGGATCCGGGGATTGAATTGCCCTCGCTTGCGCATCGGGCTCGGATCATGCGGGCTCGGTGACGCCAAGAAGCGAGGCGGACTGCGCGGATGGCGAGGTTGCTGGCGGCAATCCGCCACACGCCCCGGCTCTGCTCTGACGGTGGCGTTGCAGAACAAGCCTGGGGCCTGACCGCCAAAGCCTGCACTCAAAGTTAATCAAATCGCGGTTGCGTTGAGGGCGATTTGTGCCGAATAATATGTGCAGCTCGTCTGCCACGCGTAGAAGGAGTCCCGACGCCGCTCTATGGGCGGCGTCAGTCGTTTGGGGACAGCTTATTCCGCTCGCACACTCCCGGACTCAATCGGCGGGCGGGATTCGTAGGTCTGCCACCAGGGGGGAGTGATCGGAGCCGGCCGGGGCGGCGAGGCGGCAGTCTGTAACGATGATGTCGGGGCTGATCAGGCAGTGGTCGATGGGGAAGCGCAGGAGGGGCAGCTTGTCCAGTGGGAAGCTGGGCAGCACGCCGAAGCCGGCGCGGGTGTTGATGAGGCCGGACTCGCGCACGAGACGGCGGTAGGCACCGGACCACATTGTGACATTCAGGTCGCCGACAAGGATGCAGGGGCGCGGGGCGCTCGCCAGCAAGGCGCCTACCTGCTTCAGTTGCTCGTTGCGGGAGGCAAAGCCGAAGCTGTCCAGGGCCGGCCACGGGTGCGTCACCACGAGCAGCACGGGTCTGTTGTTGATTTCCAGGGTGGCGACGAGGCTGGGGGCGAGGGAAATGCCGAACTCCTCAGTGTGTGTATCCAGGAGCGGGAAGCGGCTGAGGGCGAGCAAGCCGCGCAGGTCTGTGCCAGGCACATATTGTGAGTGCGGGTAACGCGCGATCAGCGGCTGGAGGCTGGCACGCCACTCTTCGTCGATTTCCTGCAGCACGGCCAGGTCCGGATGGAGTGCCTCCACGTTGCGGCGGACATCGTCGTGCCGCGGGTTTTCCTGGCAGACGTTTGCCAGGACGAGGCGCAAGTTGGGCTGCGCCTGGCGCTGCACATTCGGTCCCGGAACGTACCAGGGCAGCACCTGCAGTCCGGCGATGATTCCCCCGACCGCGGCCACGCCGGCCCAGCGCCAGCTTCTCACTGCCAGCAGGATTATGGCCAGTGGCAATAGTACACAGAGGTACTGAAGCTGGAACGCGCTGAGCAGATCGAGCCAGGCGTGCACGTCGCTGGCATACCCGGCGATGAGGCAAGTGCTGACAACGGCCACGAGAACGCGCGCCCAGCGGCGGAGCGAAACGATCAGCGAGGAGGGCTTGTGATGCTGTTCTCGTGGCTCGCCTTCGGGCTGCTCGGGCGCGCGGTTCGCGTTCGTTTCCTCGGACATAAGCTGCGACAGGATAAGGCAGCTTTAACTCCTGGCCAAACTAGCCGAGTATCGCCGTCATGCTGCTTGGGCCGCCTCATACTGGAGGAGCGGATCGCTGTACTGAGGCTAAAACACAACCCGGCCCTTGCGGGCCGGGTAATGATCGGAGGTACCGCCGAGTTCAAACGTCGGCCATGGTCAACGTCGGCCACGGGGGGCCGACGCTACCTGCGGTCGACGTCCGGCGCGCGGGACGGGTCGAGTTGAGCATCGTCGGGCATGGCCAACGTCGGCCACCGGGGGGCCGACGCTACTTGCGGGCAACGTCCGGGCACGCGGGGGCCGGCGCTACTTGCCTTCCTTTACCTCGTACTCCGCGTCGATGACGTCTTCTTCCTTGCCGGCGGGCCGGCCACTGTCGCCCGCTGCGGCGCCGGCGCCTGGAGGCGGGCCGCCTGCTTCGGGGCCTTTGCCCGTGGCTTTGTAGACCGCTTCGCCGAGCTTGAACGAAACCTGCGTCAGGTTCTCAATCGCCTTCTCGATGGTGCCGGCATCATCGGTCTTCTGGGCGTCCTTCAGGCGGTTGATGGCCTGCTCGATCTCACCGCGCGTGGCGGCGTCGACCTTGTCGCCGTGCTCCTTCAGCGTCTTCTCGGTGGAGTAGACAACCTGGTCGGCCTGGT
>JAAYXS010000223.1 GCA_012515775.1 Phycisphaerae bacterium | reverse complement strand
TCGACCGCACCCAGGAACGCTACGGCACGAGCGTCTTCGTCAACAGCCCAACCTTCCCGATGCGCTTCAGCTTCGAGCATTTATGGGAGAACCTAACCAGCCGCACCCGCGAACTGAACGACGAGCAGCAATACGGTGATGATCGCTTCGAATACGAAGGCACCTGGCAGATCAGCGAGCGGCAGTCGTTACGCCTCGAATACCGGCACTATGACTACACCGAACGCTATTCCGGGACCAGGACGCAGTTCAACACGTCCGGCAATTACCTCCTGGCCAACCATACGCTGCGCTTCGGACCGGACGACCGCAGCTCGCTCGAGACGCTAGCCCGGCTGCAGGACGAATCCGGCGACCTGGAACAGGACATCGCCGAGGTTTCCAGCCGGCTGCGACTTCAGCACACCGACTCCTTCGCGACCAACTACGCCGTACAATTCCTGCGCAACGCCTTTCACGAATTGCAGACCGAAACTTACCGCGGCGAGGCCGGCCTGACGCACCAGCTTGGCGAATGCCTGACCTCCACGTTGCAGTTCTACGGGCTCAAGCAGGACGCCAACAAGAACGCGGATTTCACCGAGTGGAACTCCCTGGCGAGTCTGGCGTTCTCCAAGCCGAACCGCTTGGGCCGCTTCTCCGCGAATCTCAGTTACAACCACACGGCCACTGATGCCAGCGACAATAACCGGCGCGGAATCGTGATAGCCGAGTCCATCACGTTCCGCGACCCGTTGCCCGCTTTCCTGGCGCAGACCGACGTGGACATAACGACGTTGGTCGTAACGGACTCCACGCGGGCCCGCGTGTTCCTGCCGGTGCGTGATTTCATCGTCCTGAAGCTGGGCCGCTACACCGCCTTGCAGCGTGTTCCGACCGGCATGATTCAGGACCGGCAGACGGTGCTGGTCAGCTATACCTATCGCGTGTCTTCGAACTACGACGTGCGCCGGGACCGCGTCGACTTTCGCATGCAGCAGGAATTCAAGTGCGGCCTGACGCCCTATTACGCGGGTTCCATGCAGAACGAGGACGTAACGCACGCTCGATTCCTGCGGTTCGAACCACGCAACGTGAACCGCCACCGCCTGGGGGCCACTTACCGCCGGCCGCGCTGGTCGGTGGGCGGCGAATACGAATACAACGACGACGCCATCGAGCCGTACCAGGCGCTGCACTTCAACGGCGACATCGTGCTATTGCAAAAGCTGCAGCATCAGCTCGACGGCAAGGCCACGCTGTCGCGGTTCTGGTTTGACGATTCGTACAGCTTCTCGCAGTGGAACGACTCCGGCCTGACGTGGGCCGAGTCCGTCGGCGCCGGCCGCTGGACCAGCACGCTGCTGGACTTGGGCGCGGCCTACCGCTATCTGGTCAGGCGCGACCTGGAGGCCAGTGCCAGCGCGATGTACCGGTATCAGCACAATTCCATTTTCGGCGACACCCACGGCGTCGACTTCTCGGCCGCGCTCGAATGGCGGATCGGCTACTTTTCGCTGCGGTTCGAGGCGGAGTACGACGTGCTCGACCTGCCCGATTCGCTGGACCATGGGGCGTCGTTCTGGATCAAACTGAAGCGCGAGATACCCGTGATTGCGAGGACGCCGCAATGAGGCCGGTGCCTGCCTGTACCATATTCGCCGTACTTGCACTATTTGCGCTGTGTACCGGCTGTCAGAGCCCGGCGCGGCCGATCTTTCCCGCAATCTCGCCGGACATTGTCTGGCCCCTGCCGCCGGATCGCCCACGCATCAAGTACATCGGCGAACTCACGGGCGAAGCGAGCCTCGGTGCGAAGCCGCGCGGCATGCAGGCCCTGCGCCAAGTGCTGACCGGCCCGCCGCCCACGGTCGCGTTTGTTCGTCCGGCGGCGGTAGCTGTCTTGGGCGAACGCATCTTCGTCGCCGATACGGGGCTGGCGCTGGTTCATATGCTCGATCTGAGCGAGCGGCGCTACCGCGCGATCCAGGGCAACCCGGCCGACCCGCTCCGCATTCCAATCGACCTGGCCATCGTGGATGACACCACGCTCGTCGTTGCGGACCGCAGTCGCGCCGCCCTGGACATCTTCGACCGCGATGGGAACTGGCAGGCGACGCGCCGGTTTCCCGAGATCACCGCCCCTGCCGCCATTGCATACGACAGTTTCAGCCGGCGGCTGTGGGTGGCGGATTCCGCGACCCATTGCTGCCTGGCCGTCACCGCCTTGGAACGTGTTACCACCAAGCTCGGCCAACGCGGCAGTGAACCGGGACAGTTCAACTTCCCTACCGCCCTCGCGACGCATCCGGCCGTCGGCCTGGTCGTCGCGGACGCGATGAACTTCCGCGTCCAGGTTTTCAATGCCTCCGCCGAACCGGCCGTAGTCTTCGGGCAGAAAGGCGACGCGGCGGGGGATTTCGCCCGGCCGCGCGACGTGGCGCTCGACTCCGAAGGCCATATCTATGTACTCGACAATCAGTTCGAGAACGTGCAGGTTTTCGATCGCGGCGGCCGGCTGCTGATGGCATTCGGCTCTGAGGGCGCCGGTCCGGGCGAGTTCTCGCTGCCGTCGGGCATCACTATTGATGCGCACGACCGCATTTGGATGGCGGATAGCCTTAACCGCCGGGTGCAGGTGTTCCAGTATCTTGCGGAGGGTGCCTCATGATTGCGTCGTGGTCCGCAAAGCGAATGATAGTGCTGGCGGTTCTGGCGATTGCGGCGCGCGCCGACGACCGCATCGCCAATTCCAAGCATGACCTGTCGGCCATGGGACCGGGACCAACGCGTGCCGTGAATGAGAGCGAAATCTGCATCTTCTGCCATACGCCGCATAACGCCAGCCCCGTCGCGCCGCTCTGGAATCGCTACAACCCCACGACCTACTACCGCATCTATCGCAGCCGTACGCTGCAGGCGCGTGTCGACCAGCCCGGCCCGGCCAGCAAACTGTGCCTGAGTTGTCATGACGGAACCGTCGCGCTGGGCCTGGTCTTCAGCCGCCCCTTCACCGATCCGATCCCGATGAACCACCCGTACATCACCGGACCGGCCGACCTGACGACCGACTTGTCCGACGACCATCCGATCGGCTTCCGCTACGACCAGCAACTGGCCAACGCCGACCCACAAATCCGCGAGCCGGGACTGGTCGACTTCAGAATCAAATTGGGCGAGCGCGGCGAACTCGAATGCACCGCCTGCCACGATCCGCACAACAACGAGCTGGGCAACTTTCTGCGCATCACCGAACGAGAAGGCGCGCTTTGCCGCACCTGCCACGACATGCGCGGCTGGGAGCACTCCGCGCACGCTCTCTCGCCGCGTAACGTCCCGCTGACCGTGACCCAGGGCGAACGTCTGCCCTACAACTCGCTGGCCGAAAACGCTTGCCTGTCCTGCCATGTTTCGCATAGCGCGCCCTGGCGCGAGCAGTTGCTGCGCGACCGCCCCTCGCGGCTGTGCCTGGACTGCCATAACGGCGTGGCCGCCGTCGACATCGCGCCGGTGATCAACCAGCTCTCGGGGCACCGCATGAATCCGGTGTGGGAGAGCCGCGAACGCGGTGAACTGGGCTTCCGCATTTCGCCGTTCACTCAATGCACTGCGTGCCACAATCCACACGCCGTCCGCCTGAACATCCCCGGCGAAGCGCTGAGCGTGGCCTTGAACACGCCCTTCGTGCCGCCGGCGATGCGCGACGTGCCGGGCGTAAACCTGGCCGGCGTGCCGGTGCCGGTCGCAACCTTTTACTACGAGGTGTGTTTCCGCTGCCATGCCGACTTCCCGGTGCTGGTGCGCGGCCGCATCGTGCGGCAGATCGACACGTTGGGAAACGTGCGCCGGCAGTTCCTGCCGACCGTTGCTTCCGCCCATCCGGTCACTTTCCCCAGCCGGCGCTCCACTGATGTACCCAGTCTGTCGCCGGAATTCCGCACGCGGCTGTTCATCAGTTGCCAGGACTGCCATAACAACCCCAACGCCTACGACGCCGGCGGCGGCCTGGCCAGCGGCCCGCACACTTCGCGCTACAATTTTCTCCTGGTGGCGCAATACGAAACGCAGGACTTCACGATGGAATCTCCACAGGCGTATGCCCTGTGCTACACGTGCCACGACCGAGCCTCTATCCTTAACAATGAAAGCTTCCCACTGCATCGCGTGCACATTGTGAACGGCCGATCGCCGTGCAGCGCCTGCCACACCGCCCACGGCGTCGGCGGCAGCACGGCCCAACACGACCACTTGATCAACTTCGACATCGCCATCGTCGGCGGCCAGCGCTTCTACAATGACACCGGCCAATTCAGCGGCACCTGCACCCTGACCTGCCACGGCGTACAGCACGTGAACTTCACTTACGCTCCATAGGCCAAACGCCCAGTCGCCCGCAGGCCAGACGCCGGCCGCAGCCTTACCCCAGGTGATCAAGCGGTCTGATAAAAAGGCGTGTAGCTGCCGGCATAGGGGGCAGATGATCAGATGCCCATGCTTTTTGTGCACTCGATTTTGATAACCTGAGGCGCCGCTGCGCGGAGAGAGTTGATAGGTGAGAGGTGAGCAGGTGAGGAATTTCACAGGCGAC
>JAAYXS010000222.1 GCA_012515775.1 Phycisphaerae bacterium | reverse complement strand
GCCACCGTTGGGTGGAGCGGTCAGCCGGGCTGTGCTGGCGGGTGGCCCTTACCCGGTCACGCTGCTCTCCGCGGTACTGCACCGTATCGGCGCTGATGGGCGCCTAAACTACGCCCGCGCTGCAATCCTAAAGGCATTCCTGGTTCGCGCTGCCCGGCTTTCCGGCCAGAAGGAGGATGTTTCTATGACCCTTGATACGACTAATCCCAGCATCGCCTACCGACTCGGGCGCCTCTTCGCGGTGCTGGAAAAAGTGCAGGAGGAGGCGTACGACAATTCACTGAACACGACGATTAAGGATCGCTTCTTCAGCTCGGCGTCTGCTAATCCAGTGGCCGTGTTTCCGCGCCTCTTGCGCTTACACGCCCATCATTTGGATAAGCTAAGCCATCCCGGCCGCAAGACCAACATCGAGAAGCTTGTTCAGGAAATCTGCTCGCACTTGCCCGCGGACGCGGGCTTCCCGGCCCATCTGCCGCTCGCTGACCAGGGCCGTTTCTTCATTGGGTACTATCACCAGCGTCAGGACCTTTTCACCAAGAAAACCACGCCGGAAAACGGCGGACAGGAGGAGATCGCATGAGCACGAACAGCCAACCCATTCTGCACCGCTACGATTTCGTTTACCTCTTCGACGTCATCAATGGCAATCCCAACGGCGACCCGGATGCCGGCAACCTGCCGCGCATTGACCCGGAAACAGGGCACGGGCTCGTCACCGACGTCTGTCTCAAACGAAAAATCCGCAACTTCGTCGGCGTGGTCAATCGCGAGCAACCGCCTTACGAAATCTACGTCAAGGAGAAGGCCGTGCTGAACGCGCAGCACTTGCGGGCGTACAAAGCCTGCGGCCTGGAACCCGAAAAACGCAAACTCCCAAAGGACGAAGCAAAAGCGCGTGAGCTGACCAAGTGGATGTGTCAGAACTTCTTCGATATTCGTACCTTCGGTGCGGTTATGAGCACCGAGATCAATTGCGGACAGGTCCGCGGACCGGTGCAGTTGACTTTCGCGCGCAGCGAACACCCTATTGTCGCAGCCGAGCACGCGGTGACGCGCTGCGCCGTCACGACTGAGGCCGAGGCTGAGAAACAGCAAGGCGATAATCGCACCATGGGCCGGAAGTTCACGATTCCCTACGGCCTGTACCGGGCGCACGGCTACGTGAATGCCAATCTGGCCGCGCAAACGGGCTTCTCGAACGACGACCTCGCACTGCTCAAGCAGGCCCTGGCCCAAATGTTCGAGCATGATCGTTCCGCGGCGCGCGGCCAAATGGCGCCGCGCCTGTGTGTCGCATTCAAACACGATGGGCCCCTGGGCAACGCCCGCGCTGATCAGCTTTTTGCACGCGTCAAGGTCGAGCTGCGTCCAGAGTTGAAAGAGCAGAATCGGCCGCCGCGCCGTTTTGCCGACTACGTCGTCTCGGTGGACGACAAAGACCTGCCGGCCGGTGTGACCGTTGAATACTGGGTGTGAATCTCGCCCATGCCGGAGGACGAGCCGGCATGGCCCTGTGTTTTGACTGGTTGAACGAGGCAGGGTTACGATGTTCTCCGAAGACGACCTGCTCCCGATCTCCGCCCTTCAGCACCTGCTCTTTTGCGAGCGGCAGTGCGCCTTGATCCATATCGAGCGGCTTTGGGCCGAAAATCGCCTGACCGTCGAGGGCCGGCTGTTGCATGAGAAGGCTCACGGCAACGCCGGCCCCCGCGGCGGGGGAATGGTCGAGGCGCGTGCTGGTGTGCGAATCGCCCGGGCGCTGCCGCTACGCTCGCTGCGCCTGGGCCTGGCCGGCGTGGCCGACGTGGTTGAGTTTCCAGCCACCGACCCGCCTTGCCCGGTGGAGTACAAGCGCGGCCGGCCCAAGCGGCACGACGCCGACCGCGTGCAGCTCTGTGCGCAAGCACTCTGTCTAGAGGACATGCTGGGCCTGCAGATCCCGGCCGGCGCCCTTTTCTACGGAGCGATTCGGCGGCGCAGACAGGTTGCTTTCGATTCAGCCCTGCGCTCCCGGACGGAAAGCGCTGCGCAGCGGCTGAGGGAGTTGATCGCCCGCGGCCAAACGCCGCCCGCGCACTACGAGAAGAAGTGCCAGTCGTGTTCGCTGCTGCACTTCTGCATGCCGGATGTCGCAGGCGCGCGGCGATCGGCGGAGAGCTATCTCCGCCGCTCGCTGAGGCGCAACCTGGCAGATGAAGCCGAAATGGAGCTGGCGGAATGAAGCATCACCTCAATACGCTATTCGTCACTACCCCGGGTGCATATCTGACCAAAGACGGGCAGTCCGTAGCGGTCCGGATAGACGGCGAAGTCCGCCTGCGTGTGCCGATCCACAATCTCGGCGCGATCACCTGCTTTGGCGGCGTCGGCGCCAGCCCGGCCCTGATGGCACTTTGTGCCAACAGCGGCGTGGCGCTCTCGTTCCTGACGGCGCGCGGCAGCTTTCTCGCACGCGTCAGTGGTTTCACACCCGGCAACGTGCTCTTGCGAAGACAGCAGTACCGGACCGCCGACGATGCGATTGCAGCCGCCGCCATCGCCCGCAACATCGTGCTTGCCAAGATAGCAAATGCACGGACGGTCCTGCTTCGCGGAGCCCGTGAGCGGCCGGATGGCCCGGCCGCGACGGCCCTGCGCTTGGCCGCCGAACGTATGGCGCAGTCGCTCAGCGAGGCCGAGAATGCCAGGGACGCCGATCGCTTGCGGGGTGTCGAGGGCGAGGCCTCTCGCATCTACTTCGAAGTGTTCAATCACCTGCTGACCACGGACGATCCGGCCTTTCAGTTCAATGGCCGCTCGCGCCGCCCGCCGCTGGACTGCACCAATGCGCTGCTCTCTTTCCTGTATGCAATGCTGGCCAACGATGCCCGCGCGGCATGCGAGGCCTGCGGGCTCGATCCGGCCGTCGGCTTTTTGCACACCGACCGGCCCGGCCGCCCCAGTTTGGCGCTCGACCTGATTGAGGAATTTCGGTCGTATCTGGCGGATCGTCTGGCATTGTCGCTGATTAACCGCCAGCAGGTGAGGGCGTCGGGCTTTCAGCGCGGCGAAACCGGCGGCGTGAGTATGGATGACGCCACGCGGAAAACGGTTCTTACCGCATACCAACAACGGAAACAGGAGGTGCTAATGCATCCGTTTATCAATGAGAAGACGACTGTGGGACTGCTGGTACACCTGCAGGCCCGGCTACTCGCCAGGCATTTGCGCGGCGAACTTGACGCGTACCCTCCGTTCATCGCGCGGTGATCACTGCGGGTTCGTTGAATCCGCAGTGGCGACCTATCTTGTGACGCGGCACGCCCGCCCGCCAGATGATCGGCGGCGGCTCGATGAATCCGTAGCGGACTAACGAGGTTCGCCATGTTTGTTCTGGTCACGTACGACGTTTCCACGACGTCGGCCGCAGGACGCCGACGGCTGGCGCGCGTGGCAAAGACCTGCAAGGACTTTGGGCAACGCGCGCAGAACTCGGTTTTTGAGTGCCAAGTGGACCCGGCCCAATTCGCGGTGCTTCGGCAGCGACTGCTCGACATCATTGAGCCGGAGAAGGACAGTCTGCGGTTTTACTTCTTGGGCGCGAATTGGCAGCGACGCGTGGAGCATCACGGGGTCAAGCTGACGCTTGACCTCGACGAACCGCTGATCCTCTAGAGGCTGGTCCGATGTCGATGACTTCAGCGAATCGCGAATCACCTGGAATCGTGGAATGATCCTCTAGACGCTGGTCCGATATGCATCGCGAACCTGTAGCGCCCCGCATGCGACGGCCAGGTTCGCGAAAATCCTAAGTCGTTCTTTGACAAGTACATAGAGAATCGTCGTGGCAAGGAGCACCGTATCGCCGGCAGCGGCAGCCGCCGATCCGCGATTCAAGTCCCCTTGTACTTTGTTCGCAAAGGAGTTAAGAGCAGCACCGTCGCCCGCCGCGCGCGGGCGTGGATTGAAACGGGTCCGACCACCGCAGCCGCCAGCGGCACCGCGGTCGCCCGCCGCGCGCGGGCGTGGATTGAAACCGGACGGGCCGCTAATCCATACTGCCCGGCCGCGTCGCCCGCCGCGCGCGGGCGTGGATTGAAACGACACCGAGAAGGAAGCAGACGAATACCTGGAGTCGCCCGCCGCGCGCGGGCGTGGATTGAAACAGGAAATCGAGCGTGGCGCGATGGTGGAGCCGTGTCGCCCGCCGCGCGCGGGCGTGGATTGAAACACTGAGACTTGGCCGTTGGTTGCCGACTACACTCGTCGCCCGCCGCGCGCGGGCGTGGATTGAAACTCGCACATTAACAACGGCGTGATGTGCATCTGGGTCGCCCGCCGCGCGCGGGCGTGGATTGAAACTGTCGCCGCACTTGTGGAACCAGCGGAACCCGGCGTCGCCCGCCGCGCGCGGGCGTGGATTGAAACGCTACGGTAAATGGGTTCAGATCGACGGCGACATGGTCGCCCGCCGCGCGCGGGCGTGGATTGAAACT
>JAAYXS010000221.1 GCA_012515775.1 Phycisphaerae bacterium | reverse complement strand
TTGGACGAATTTGCCGACGCCCCGCTCTATGCCGACATTTCCGCTCTGACAGCCTTTAGCAAGCTGGGCTGGCTGCGCCGTATGGCACGCGCTCAGGAACTACACCCCAAACTCGTTTTTGGCAGCGACTTCCCGGTCCCAGTCGCAACGACGCTGCTGAGACCATGGCTCGGACGCGATTATTCCAAAATCGCGGCCACGGCCTCGTGGCCGGCTCGGGCGATCGAGATTTACCGACATCTGGGATTCAACGAGATCGTTTTCCACCGCGCCGCCATGCTGTTGCCGAACCTGTCGCGCTTCGCGGTCGACCACGCCGGCGCGCCCGGCCCGGCCGCTGCCTGACTATCATTCCGCAGTCAGAACGGATGGACGAGTGGCATGCGCATCAAACCAACCTGCGCCGCAATCCTCATAGGCGCCGCCTTCATAGGTGGTTGCCGCAACCTGCGCTACGAGAACACTGCCGCATACTTGGACGCCGATTTCCAGCCGAGCACGCTTTCACCATTGCACATATACACCCGAAACATGTACTTCGTCCCGGCGCGCGACATTCTGCTGCTCGACCCCTTGCGACGCGCGGTATTTGGTAGCCCGGCCTGGAATGTTGAGGGGCACGAGGTTCCGGATGGTTCGTTCTACACCAACCGCTTGCTCGAAGAGTTGACCCCCGAGCGCGTCGCGCGCGGACCCTGTACCGAGCCCCCGCCGGAACCGCCGTTTACGATAATCAAAAAGAAGTCGGTCGGCGCGACGGCCGGGTTCATCGGGCGCGACGCACGCGGCCGCGAGTACCTCTTCAAGCCGGATGACCCGTACTATCCGGAGCTGGGTAGCGGCGCCGTCGTGATCGCGTCGCGCATCTACTGGGCTTTAGGGTACCACGTCCCGGCCGAGTACATCGTGACGATCTCCGGCACCGGCGACCCGGCCTTCGATGGCCGCCGGGCAAGTGCTTCGGCCATGATAGAAGGCGGCCAGGGGCACATTGCCTTTGATGCTCTGCGTTACCGGCGCGAGCTGCGCGGGCTCGGCTTGGTCGCCGCCTGGGTTAACGACACCGATCGCAACGATCACAACACACTGGTGGTCTTTGAACACGGTCACGCCCGCGTCTATCTCGTCGATTTCAACAGCGCGCTGGGGTCATGGCAGGGCCGCCCGAAGGAATCCTGGCGCGGCTGGCAGCCGGCTGGCGATGTTCCGTCGCTTATTGGCAGGGTCATGACGCTGGGGCTCTGGGCCCGCGAGCCCGACCCGCGCCAGCCAGTCGTCTCGCCCGCGGTTGGTCGATTCGAAGGCTCGCACTTCAAGCCGGCCTTCTGGACGCCGCAATGGCCGAACAACGCCTACGCCCACATGACCAGCGCCGACCGCCGCTGGATTGCGTCCAAGATCGCCTTGCTGGAGCGGCCGCACCTGGAGGCAATCGTGGCCGAAGCCCGATACAGCAATCCCGCGGACGCGCAATACATTGTGGACACACTGATGCAGCGGCGTGAAATAATCCTGCGATTCGCGGAGCGCTGACTTGCACGGGTGTAGCTGCGCATTTTGGAATGCCCCCACAGAACATGGAGAAGAATCGAGGGATCAAAGGATCCAGGGATCAAGAAGTGCAGAGAGCAGAGCCGGGGCGTGTCGCCCCGGAATACCGCCAGCAACCTCCCATCCGCGCAGTCGTCCGCCCTACGGGCCTGGTTCGCCTTACGGCTTCCCTCTCTGCTTCCCCTTCTTGCCGTCCTTCTTCGCATCCCCCTTCTTGGCCTTCCCCTTCTTCACCGGCTTCGCCTTTTCATTGGCCTTGCGCGGCTCCGGCGACTCGCCGGCGGCCTCGGCCGGCGCGGCTTGCTCGGCCGCTTCCGCAGCCTGCGTCGCCGGAACACTGCCTTCACCGGCTTCGGGCGCTGCGGGAGCGCTGGCCGTAGCGGCGGCCGGTCCTTCAGGCGGGACAACCACAACCTCAGTGAGGTCGACCAGCTCCACACCTGGCGGCGTGTTGAAAACAAACCGCTCGGGGCTGATCTCCCGATTCAACTTGATATCCGTGTAGGTCACGGTCATAACCGCTTTGCCGTCTGCGTCGAAATGAACGATTTTTACCGGATAGCCGCAGTCCTTGCGGAAATACTCCAGCGCGCTGCCTTCTCCGCCGGAGCCCGCCTTGGGCGTCAGCTTGAATACGCAGACCGGCGCCCCGTCAATGGTCTCTTCAGGCAGCAGTTCTATGTCGTAAAGCACCTTAAGGCCTTCGATTGGGTTGGCGTCCCAGTCCACCTGCGATTTGGTCTTATACGCAGTCTTCTGGTCGCCGTTTTCAATATATGAGTAGACATGGCCCGTGCCGTCCATAATGGCCAGCGCCATGCCTTCCTGCTTGACGGTCTGCCCGGCCGCTTCGGTCGTAACGACCTCCCGCGACTCGTTTCGCAAGAAAACCTTGCCCTCCTTGCGCACCAGTTCCAAAACGCCCTTGCTGACTCGCTGCTCCGAGTATCCGGGCGAGCGCATTTCGGCTACCGTCTGAGTCTTGGCCGAGAGCGAGGTGATCGCCCGCATCTTCTCCGTCAGCATACGGCTTACCTCGTCGACCGTCTCTGCCCGCGCCAGTGCTGCGCCGCATACCAGCAGCGCCCACACGTTTAGACTACGCAGCACGGAACGCATGTTCATTCTGGAACTCCTAGTTTGCCCGAACAGCGCCTCGCAGCGCTACACACAACTTTATAGCGAATTAACCGCCGGAACGCACCTTCGTGTGCGGCGCAATTTAACGGCTGTCATCCCGAGATTTCGGAGTGGTCGTGCGCAGAATGTCGTCCAGGTTGCGCTGCTGTTCTGGCGCCGCCTCACCAAGAGATAACCCGCCTCGCGATTTGCCGTGGTCGTGATGTTCAGGGTGGAGCAGGGCCAGCGGCTGCTGAATAGTCCGCACGTGAATGTCACGTTGCGGGAGGGCAATTGTGATGCCCGCCTGCCGGAATTCGTGGTCAATGGCTTTGTTCAAATCGTGCCGCGTGCTCATCGACAAGTCGACGGAAGCCACGAAGACGCGCAGCTCAAACTGTAATGCACTGTCGCCGAAACCCATGAAGTACACGCG
This sequence comes from Phycisphaerae bacterium, assembly GCA_012515775.1. Lineage (GTDB taxonomy): Bacteria > Planctomycetota > Phycisphaerae > UBA1845 > Fen-1342 > JAAYXS01. Next base: position 5,129 of record JAAYXS010000221.1, on the reverse strand, counting down.
GGGCGGCGGATCGGACAGCACGTTTTCATGCGCGCGTGCCACTTTGTAAAGCAGTTGCTCCGCCAGCTCCGTATCCGACTGGTACGCGATCCCGACCGGAATGATGATGCGCAGCGTGGAGTCGGACAGTGTCCAGTTGATCACCTTGCCGGTAATGAACTCCTTATTGGGGATGACCAACTCCTTGCGGTCCCAATCGGTTATCGTGGTCGCCCGGATGCGAATCCGCGAGACTACGCCGCTGATCTCGCCGATCGTAACCGTGTCGCCGATGCGGATGGGCCGCTCAAACAGCAGCATCAAGCCCGACACGAAGTTCGCGAAAATCTCCTGAAGCCCAAAACCCAGGCCGACCGTCATGGCCGCCACCAGCCACTGGACCCGGGACCAGCCCACGCCGATCTCCCCAAACGCAATGACGACGCCCGCCACAATGATGAGGTAGCGGGCTACCGCGGTAACCGCGAAGCGCCCCCCAGTATCCAGCGGCAAACGCTGCAAAATCGCAATTTCGAGCAAACCCGGGATATTCCGGGCCAGCACGAGCGTGGCCAAAGCTACCAACGCCGCGGTCGTCACGTCTCCCAGAGTCACGTATTTGATGACCCGCGCCGCAGCGCCGCCCACGGCCGCCACGCCCTCCGCGCTCTGCCCGGCCGCTTCAGTGCCCGTGTAAGACCAGAGCTTGGTCTCGCCTACGACGCTCAGGGCCGGCAGCAGTTCCGACCAGCAGAGCCACAGTCCGATGGCCATAATGAAGATCACCACCGCTCGCAGCAGCTTGCGCGTCTGCGCGCCGATGCTGATCAGGTCCAGCTCCTCATCCTCTACCGCCGGCGCCTCTTCGTGCGCGGCCCCTTGCTCGGCCAGCCGGGCCGCCGCCGCGGCGCGCTTGCGCCGCGCCCGTTCGTGCGCCAGGCGGCGCTGGGCAACGAAGAACGCGCGGCGCAGCAATGCGTGTATCAACAACACAATCAGCGCCAGCCGGGCCGTTTGCCCCAGCCGGTGCGCCATTTCCTGGGCGGTGTAGTAGTAGCCGACCGCCGCGGCCACCGCCGACAGCAGCGGCAACATCAGCAGCGCGACCAGCAGCACGTAGCGCGAACGATAAAGCCACGGACTGTGATGCCGCAGCCAATCAACGAAAATGCCGCGCTCTGGATGCCCGATTCGCCACAAGAACCGGATGACGGCCGCCATAAGCAGCAGAAACGCCGACCGGCCGATCAGATCGCGCACCTCGGCGTCCGGGTAGACCTCCATGGCGGCGATCACGAACAGGGCGGGGGCGGCGACCGCCATCAGCGAGAGCGCGCTGCGCCGTGCCACCCGCAGCCCTGCGGCATTCCACCGGAAATGGTACTCGCCCAAACCGCCGGGCCGGCAAATCTCGCGCACCAGCGACGTAAAGAAAATGACCATTCCGGCCGAAATGAGGCCCGCGCCGAGCGTCTGGGCCATTTCGTAGGCCGCCACATCCCTGGCTTCCGCCGCGGCTCTGACGGTCCAGGCGGCGAACCACAGCGCGCTCGGCCAGCACGCGGCCCGCAGGATCGAGCACAGCAGCGCCACCAGCGTGTGGCGGAAAGAATCCGTGTGGATTTTCGCCACGCGCAAACCCGTGTCGCGCACTTTGGCGGCCAGCAGCGGCCGCACGCTTAGCCACGCCAGCAGCACCACCAGGGCCAGGCCGGATACAATCAGGCCTCTGAGGCGCTGTTCGGGCTGCTCCGGCAGCAGCAGTCGCCGCAGCGCGCCAAGACGCCGCGTCGCACCCTCCCGATCGTCTGGCCACTCCGCCTTGAAGATTGGCGCGGTGCTGGGCAGCCAGAGCGAATAGCGGTCAACGACTTCACGCGTTGCGCGCACGCTGTTCACAATGCGGGTCTGTACATCCACCAATTGCAGCAGTTCGGTGGAATAGCTTTCGTAGTCGGTCCTGAGACCCTCCAGCAGCTCGCGCCGCGTTTCCAACATCTCTCGAATCTTGGGCTCCAGCGGCGCCAGATCGATGTTCGGATCATCTTCGCGCAGCTTCGCCAGCATCACGCGCTTGGCGGCGTCCACATCCGTCAGAACCAGCAGGCGCTCGCGCACCTCGCTCAGTCGACTCTGGACCTGCGCGTACTTCTTGCGAGTTTCAAGCGATTCCCGCTCCGCATCACGCAGCCGGTAAAGGTCGAGCCGCGCCCCGCGCATCAGCGGGCCCAGCAGGTCGCGGTCCGAATCCTGCTCGACGCGCTGCCGCAACCGCCCCAACCGGGCGCTGATGCGTTCTTCATCCACACGCGCCTTTTCGAGTTTCGCCTGCACCTCGGCCAAGCCGGCGCTGACGTTCTCCCGCTGCGCCGCCAGACGCGGGTTGATTTCAAGTTGCCTTTGAATTTCCCAGGGCGCGTCCTTCAGCCCCTCCGCGGCGCGCTGCTTCTGCTTCTGCACTTCCGCCGCGCGCAGCTCGTTCGCTTTGGCCTGTAGCTCGTCCAGCAGCGCTTGCGCCTGCGACACCTCCAAGCGGGCCTTGCTCCGCCTGGTCGCCAACACCTCGCTGCGCGCCTGGTAGAACGCCAATTCCTCCTGATACGCTCTGATCTCCTGCTCAATAGCGCTGCGCCTGGCGAGCAGCAAAGAACGTTGCGCCAGCGCAAGCTGAGGAGGGACGCCCGCCTCGGCCGCGCCGGCCAATTCGGCACTCAATGTTTCAAGCTGTTCCTGGGCCGCCGTACGCAGGGCCGGTATGGCTTGGGCACGCTCCGCGCGATTCTGCGCCTGGGCCGCCAGCTTGTCGGCCGCGGCTTGTTTCTGACGCAGTTCGCTGTCGGCGGTAGCGATTTTCTGAGCAAGATCCTCCAGAGTTGTGCTCTCGGCTAACTCGAGCTTGACGGCCGGAGCGTTAGTTACCGCATCCAACTCCCTCTGAACCGCCTCGAGATCGGCCGGCGCGTTGCTCTGACCTTGCTGATATTCGGAGATTTTGGAGCTCCAGGTTTGCGCGGACGCAATTTGCTCCAGCACCTGGCGATAAATCTCCAGAATTTGGGCGCGCATCGGCTCGGGAAGTTCTGTGGAGGCCTCGATGCTGGCCATGCGCGCCTGAATTTCTTCAGGCGTGATCGTGGCCACCGACTCCTCGTGATTGGCCGACGCTTGGGTTGTCGAGGGCTGCGACGAAGCCGGCGCCGACTCTGTAGCCGGCTGACTGGCGGTTGTAGAGCTGCTGACGGCCGTTTGGACTACGGGCTGCGTCTCGGCCGGGCCCAAATCCATCTCTGTCGCCAGCAGGGCTGACGTGCAACACTGCCCCAATAAAAGTAATGCGCCTAGCACGCTGGCGCAGCGCCGGTGTTCGTGTCCCATCGCCGTTCCACTTTGTTCGCGCTCGGAGACACATAATAACGCCAATCTAACCTGTCGTCGCGGGCCGCTTTTTAGGACCTTGGGCGGATGTCCAAATCCCCCCACATCGGATACAATCGCGCAGACGCGTGTAACTTCTCCCCCGACCTTTCAAAGGACCCGCATGAAAGTACTCCTGGTTTCCCCGGCTACGCCAGACACGTTCTGGAGCTACAAGCACGTCCTGCCATTCGTAGCCAAGAAGGCCGCCTTCCCGCCGCTGGGCCTGCTGACCGTGGCCGCCTTGCTGCCGCCCGAATGGGAGCTCAAAGTGGTCGATTTGGACGTGCGCGCCCTGGCTGACGACGACATCGAGTGGGCCGACTACGTGCTGCTGTCGGCAATGATGATTCACGAGAAATCGGTGCGCGAGATCGCCGCCCGCTGTGCCGGTCGCAACAAAGCCGTCATTGCCGGCGGGCCCTTGTTCACCACCTCGCCCGAACGCTTCCCCGAAATTCCACACCTCGTGGTCGGCGAAGCTGAAGAGTTGATGGACCAGATATGTCGCGACATGCTGGCCGGCACGCTGCGCCCCCTGTATCGCTGTCACGAACGCCCGAGTTTGGCAAACACGCCTTTGCCGCGTTGGGATTTGATCGACTTCCGCGATTACGCGACCATGTCTGTCCAGCACTCTCGCGGCTGTCCCTTCAACTGCGAATTTTGCGACATCGTCGAGATTTATGGGCGCGTGCCGCGGCTCAAGAGCACGCAGCAGATGATCGGCGAACTGGACGCGCTGGTGAACGCCGGCTGGCGTGGCAGCGTGTTCATCGTTGACGACAACTTCATCGGCCATAAAAGGCGCGCTAAAGACTTGCTCCGGGCGATTATCGACTGGCGGTCGCGGCGTGGCGTGAATCTCTCGTTCACAACTGAGGCTTCTCTCAATCTCGTTGACGACCCGGAGCTGATCGACCTGTTGGTGCAAGCCGGCGTAAAGAAGGTTTTCATCGGGCTCGAGACGCCCCAGGAAAGCAGCCTGGCCGAGTGCGCGAAGACGCAGAACACCGGGCGCGACCTGGTCGCGGATGTCAAAACCCTGCAGGCCGCCGGAATCGAGGTCCTGGGCGGCTTCATCCTCGGTTTCGACAGCGACTCCGGAACGATCTTCGAGCGGCAACTGCGGTTCATCCAGGAATCCGGAGTGGTGACCGCGATGGTCGGCCTGCTGACCGCCCTGCCGCAGACGCGCCTGTTCGCGCGCCTTAAGCAAGAGGGCCGCATATTGAGCGAGAGCACCGGTAACAATGTCGAAGCGGTCCTGAACTTTGTGCCCAAGCTCGACCGCCAGGTGCTGGTCGAAGGCTACCGCAATCTGGTGAAGCACCTTTATTCGCCACAGATGTATTACGCCCGCGCTCTGACGTTTCTGAGGCAATATCGGCCGCGCGGCCCGCGTGCCCCGGTGCGCTGGCCGGACGTCCGTGCCCTGCTTCACTCGATCTGGACTATGGGCGTGTGGACCAACGGCCGCCGCGAGTATTGGAAGTTCATGCTGCGCTCGCTACTGTTTCACCCGCGCCAGTTCGTCGAAGCAGCCACCCTGGCCATTCTCGGGCATCACTTCCGGATAGTCGCGGCGCGTTTGTGACAGTGCCGAAGCATAAGAAGTCTGATTGCCGCCGTGCGACTCTCTCGCCCGACGGCGGCCTCCTGTCGCGAGGGCGACGGCCGCCGCTTCCTCGCCCGGAGGGCGCGCGAACGTAGCCGGGGATTTCAATCCCCGGTGG
>JAAYXS010000220.1 GCA_012515775.1 Phycisphaerae bacterium | reverse complement strand
GGGTGCCATGCCCAAGCTGTAAGCGCGGGCATGCCTACGTGGTAAGCGCCCGCTGTCGCCCGCCATGCCCAAGCCGCGCGACAGCGGGGGCGCGACATGCCGGCACCAGTCGCCTCGCGCCTGACGTTGCAACGAGGGGCATGCCCGCGCTTACAGCTTGGGCATGGCACCCAACGGACACCCAACGAAAACGGATCCCCACGGATACCCACCCAATACCCCACCCAACGGATACCCAAACAGGGGATCCTACCTAACGGATACCCACCCAATCGACACCCCACCAACGGACGACACGCAACGGACAAAAACGCCCCCGCCGGGCCGCACTGGCGAAACGGACCAGTTGCGTCGCGGACCGGCGGGGGCTTAACCCCGGAACAACAAACGAACAACCTCGCTCTATTCGCAGCTCACATCAAACACCGTGACCGCGTCGACCGCGGCCTCAGTGCGCGAGTTGTTCGGCGAGTCTATGGCCGTGAAGCGCACTTGGAAGCCGGCCGTAAGCGGAATGTAATCCGCCAGGTACACCTCGTGCTGTACCCAATCGTCAAAGCTGGCGATGTGCGCTACCTGTATCCAGGTGGCGCCGCCGTCGCTGGATACGTGCACGTCCAAGAAGTCCTGCGCCGGCGGAATTAGATCATCGCACGTGAACCACGCGGCGAAGCGCAACACGGGATCATCGGCGCCGCTCAAATCCAGCACCGGCGAGGTCAGGTACGTGGGACCGCCGTCGACGTCGAAGCTCGCACGGTTGTCAGTCACGTAACACCGGCCCGACCCGTCGAAGTCCTCCGGCGGCGAGCCGTCGGCGGCGCCGAGCGGAATGGCGCGCTGCCAAGCGCCGGAAGTCATGCCTGGCGCGCTATATACAGTCCAGCCCAGGTCGCTCTCGAAATTATCGTCCAGTATCCCGACGTAAGTGCCGACCAGCGAGGAGAAGGGTGCGGTAGTGCCCGCGGGCGGCGCCGTCACTACACCGCTGACCTGGCCGGTCGCGCTGAAGTAGTATTCGGGCAAGTCGCCGCAAGCCGCCGCGGGCAGCGTGCCAGTCCAAAATTCGCCGGCCACCTGCACCAGGGGCGTCGAGTGCCACGCGCCGCCGTCATGGCGGTAGTACAGCAGCGCCGTACCCTCCACCAGTTGGTCGTCGCCTTCCATAATCTTGATGTTGAACGTGACCGGCTCGTGCGGCGGCACGAATTCCGGCGGCGGGTTGATCAGGTTCAGCGTCAGCGGCGTGAGAGCCGAGGGCAGGTCGTTGTCGAGCATCAGTTCGTCGATGACGATGCGGCCCTGGTTAGTGCCCCAGGACGGACCCACATCCAGGCGCACGGCCACGATATTGCTCAAATCCAGCCCGCTGCCGTTGGCCAGAAAATCGCTGGTGCGCATCCGGATGCGGCGCATTTCGTTGTGCCACCCGCCCTGCCGCGCGTACGGCATGCCGAAGCCGCCGCCGTAGGCGCCGGTGTTGATGGAGCTGACGTTCCCGGCCGCGTCGCGCAGGGTGATGGTGAACGTCAGAAGGCCGGCGGTGGCCATAGTGTAGGGGTGCTGGGTGCCTTGCGCGCCGCGCAGGGAGAGGTATTTCCAAGCGGCGAAGTTTCGCAGCTCGGGGACAACGGCCCACTCATAGTACTGGTTTACGCCGTTCCAATCGAAGACGACGCCGCGGCCGGTGTCCCACCAATCGGTGCTGTCCTGCGTGGCGCCGTTGAAAGGATCGCCAGCAGTCCAGGCGAAATTGGAGTTGTTATCATCCAAGCGGCCTTCGGTGAGGTTAGTTACGGTGTACGTGACTGCGCCGCCGGAACTACTGAGGCCGGCGCCCTCGTTGGTCTCGTAATCATCAATGAAGCACGTACCGTCCTCATGGCCGTTGCGGTACTCCTGTGAGACGACGTAGCACGGGTCGATGCCCACTGGCACAGATGGTGGGTGGAAGCGCTCATACTGCCGCCAGAGGTAGTCGCTGCCCGGAATGTTGCCGTGCGCGTAATGCTTGTACATCGGCAGCATCAATCCGAGCTGTACCAGATGGGTACCGGCGGCGTTAATGGGGCAGGGGCCCTCGAACACCGCGCCGCCGCTGCCGGAGTGGAACCAGCCGTGGCCCGTGCCCTGGACCACGGTCGACTGCCGGTAACGCGTGGCCCGCTCGTGTATGTGGAAAGTCTGGGCCCGGTCAACACCTGCCCCGCCATGCACGTCGGCATCGCCGCTGGCGGTCCACAGGTGATAGTTGACGGAACCGGGGTATGTCAATTGCTGAGTGTTGAAGTCGACCGGCAACATGCTGTCGACCATCACTATATCTTCGGCGGTATAGTAGGTGGGCTCGTACGAATGTGGGGTAAACGAGATGCGGTGTATGGCAATCGCCACCCCCTCCCCGCCGCGGCTGTGTCCGACCCAAATGATGCGGTGCGTGTCCACGTGGCCCACCAGCGCTCCGCCGGCGATGCCGGGCAGCAGGTGCAGAAAGGCGTCCGTATGGCCACAGGTGGTCAACGAGGCCGTCTCAACCGTGGAGACGTTGTTTTGGTGTGACATGACGATGAATCCGTACGAGCCCAGGTGGTTGCCGATGTGCCCGTACCATTGATAGTCATGTCCCACGCCGTGGCTGACGACCACCAGCGGCAACTGGCCCATTTCGGCGACGTTGGTGGGGTAGTACAGCTTCTGGCCGCCGTGACCGGCAGGTATGCCGAAGATCGTGCCTACGCTATAGGTGACATTGGTCACGGCCAACGGCCCGGGCGCGGTAGTATCATGGCAGACATACAGGCCGGCCTCGCGCCCGAGGCCGTCAATGTAGTCGCCGCCGTCAAGCAGGCCGTTGCGGTTCATGTCCACAACCACGTCGTAGCCGTGGCCCAGGCCGGTGTAGTCGCCGGTCAATTCCTCATATACGGCGGCATTCAGCTCGTTGGGACCGGTAACTTGAAAAGTATTCTCTTGTATTGTGGTGCCGGCGAAGGTGACCGTCAGCATCCCGTCCACCGTTACGTCATCGAGGCTGGGGTCGGCAACCCATTCACCGGCGGTCTGCTCTTCAACGACGTAGATGTCGGCGGTTCGCCCGACGATCTCCGGGTGCAGCGTCGGATCGATGGCTACCTGGATCGGGGCGTTCTGGTGGAAGGCCCGGACAAATTCGAAATACGGGTAGTCTGTCAGGGCGTTGCCCGCGAGTTGAATAGCCTCGGGCTCGGATGGGCCGCCAGTCAGCAGCGTTACGAAGGGATCGATGTCAAACACATTCACCGCCCCGTCGTAGTTCGTGTCGGCGAGCAGCACGTCGCAGTCGGGGTGCTGCGCCGCATAGCCGCTCGGATCGACCAGGGCCAGAACAAACGGATCAATGTCAAAGACATTCACCGCGTCGTCACAATTCAGGTCGCCGACTTGAAAGGCGCCCGCCACGCCGGGGCCGCACAACAGCAACCCCGCAACAAGGGTCAGTGCATCGCGTCTCACGAGACGTCCTCCTAGGCTGCGCCGGCAACGGCCGGCATCAAATGAGATGTACGCTTCGAACCAGCCGGGGGCGCTGCCACCCGGCGAACCTTCCGTTTCCTTTCCCTCTGCCGTAGAGCTCCGGATTTCCAATCGATGTTCAAGCCGCGGGGCAGGCGCCGGTGCGCCTGCCCCCGCGACAATAGGAGGAACTAGGGTGTCACCGGCTGTACGACTGGCAAGCGCCAGGTTTCCGCCAGGTGCTTTTCTTGCGGCGAGTACCGCTCTACCAGTTCGCCGATGGTGTCCCGCAACAAGGCGCTCATGTCCTGCGCATTGGCCGGCCGGCCGCCCGCCTCCGTGGCGGCCTTCACCTTGTCGGCCGACAGCGGCTTGAGGCCGGCTTTTTCCGCCTGCTGGCGTTCGGTCTTTACATGTGCGGCGTTGATCCGGTTGGGCAACTCAGCCGTCCCGAACCAAATGAGGTCTTTGCTTAGATCCACGTCGCCCGGGACCACTGCGATCACGTAACCCGACTGGTCACCCTGGTTCAGTCGCGTGGCGGCCTGGTGGCCGACATACAAGACGGGCTCGCCGATCTCACGTGGAACGACCAGCCGCGGGTCGACCTTCAGCACCAGAATCGTGCCCTTGGTGACCTGGAACGGCTCGCTGGCCCATTGATATTGGAACCCGTCGTTCAAGCTGAACGGCCGGGCGTAGACGACTTCGTCCACTGCCGCGGGCGTATTGGTAACCGGCGGGGCCGCGAATAGGATCGAAGTCGCGGTCAAGAGGCACAGGCTCACGAGTACTGCTTTCATTTCTTCACTCCTTCTGCAATGTGGCGAGCTGCGAGCGCCAACGATCAGTCCAGGCCGGCGGTACAGGCCGGCGCATTGATTGCAGGATGGGGGGGCCGGGGTGCTCGAACTCACCCCGGCCGCTGTTCTCTTGAATTTGCCACTCACCTGAGGCGCGGGGCTGGGCAGCCGGCCCCGGTCCGCGGGGCGGGCGTACTGTGCGTGAAACCGCACGCCCACTAGCGGCGCCCGCGCCCGCGGTTACGACCGAAGCTGAGCCTTGGCGCCCGGCAAACGCCAAGTGTACACCAGCCTCTGCTACCTCGAATGCCACGTACACGTTGAGTCCACATCGAAGTCGACTGGACACAATCTCTGCGCGTGCCCGGCTGGTCGAGGACAGGCGGGCATCGCCGGCGCGCCCGCGCGCGCCTGGTTGAGTCTTTCACGAATCGTCCGGCTCAGCCAGAACAGGCTTGACCGGAGGCCTTCACTACCGCTATCCGCCAGGAATCCACACTGCTTTCCTGCGGAGATCGTTGTTCCGTACGGGATGCGAGGACGTACACACACCGCAGCGTGCACATCTGCTGCCCCCAACCGAGGGCGCGCTCGAATGAGTCGCGCCCTATAACCCATGCCTCGCACTCCTAAGTCAAATATAACGCGCCTCGCCGCGCGATCCAAACGAAATGTGCTCGATCATGCTGATTTCGTGTGTCGGAACAAGTAGCGCGGCGGTTCAACACGTTTTGGGCTCACAAGTCGCCGGTGCTTTCCGAAAAGTGCGGCTTTGGGCCCCCGATGGTATACAAATGCGCTAGCAACGCGGCCAAGCCTAGTGGTTGCCGCCCGTTTTTTCGGCCAGCTTCTTCTCGATCAGCTCGCCCACGATCTTGGGGTCGGCCTTGCCGCCGGAGAGTTTCATCACCTGGCCGGTCAGAAAGCCGCGGGCCGCCTTGATCTTCTTGGGATTGGCAATGGCGTCCTGGACGGCCTGCGCATTTGCGGCCAGCGCCTGATCCACCCAGGCGGCGATCTGGTCTGTATCCCGGCTTTGCAGCAGGCCCAGGCGCTCTGCCAGCGCTGTGGGCGAATCGCTCGAGCTCAGCATGGCCTCGGCGATCTGAGCTGCGGCCGTGGCGTTCACTTTGCCCGCTTGAACCAGGTTGGCCAGTTCGGCCAAGCGTTGCGGCGCGATTCCGAGCCCGGCCACGGTTGTCGCGCGCTCGTTGGCATGCTTGGCCCAGAAGCTCAGGAAGTGCTTGGCCAGCGTGACTTTATCGCCGCCGGCCGCCGCGGCGCTGTCCAGCAGATCGGCCGTCCGGCGGTCGTCAACGAGGGCCGGCGCGTCCTGGGCCGGAATTCGGTACTCGGCGACGAAGCGCTCTGTGCGGCGAATGGGCAATTCGGGCATTTCCGACTGTAATTGGCCGACCCAGGCAGGATCGAACGTCATCGGGACCAGGTCCGGGTCAGGAAAGTAGCGGTAGTCGTGGGCCTCTTCCTTCTCGCGTTGCGGCAAGGTGATCTCTTTGACGTCATCCCAGCCGCGGTTTGACTTGTTGCCCATCGCGGCCGTTTCGCCGGTTTCGCGCCACTGCTCGAGCTGGCGGTCGATTTCGTATTGCACGGCGAGGTAGAGCGAGCGGAACGAGTTGAGGTTTTTCACCTCGACGATGGGCGTGCGAAATTCCTGGCCGCCGCTGATTATCCGGAGATTGATATTCGGCTCGAAGCGCATGTGCCCTTCCTGCATGTTGGCTTCGCTCACACCGAGATAGCGAACCAGGCGCTGAAGCTGAACGGCGAACTCGCGGGCTTCGTCGGCTGAATGCAGATCGGGCTGGGTCACGATTTCCAGCAGCGGCGTGCCCGCCCGGTTCAGGTCGACGCCCGTGTAGCCCGGAAAGTCGTGGACGTTCTTGCCCGCGTCCTCTTCCAAATGGGCCCGGATGATGCCGACGCGGCGCGGTTGGCCGTCGCAGGTCAGCTCGAAGTAGCCGTCCGAACTGATCGGCAGGTCGTATTGGGAAATCTGGTAGTTCTTGGGCAGGTCGGGGTAGTAGTAGTTCTTCCGGTCCCATTTGGTGAACGTGGCGATCCGGCAATTCAGCACCAGCGCGGCCCGCACGGCCAGTTCCACGGCTTGGCGGTTGATGACGGGCAGCGCTCCGGGCAGGCCCAGGCAGACGGGGCAGACACGCGTGTTGGGCGGCGCTCCGAACTCGAGCGGGCAGCCACAGAACATTTTGGTCCGCGTGGCGAGTTGCACGTGGATTTCCAGGCCGATGATTGGTTCAACAGTAAGCTCGGTCGCGTTGGTCATAATTGAACCCGTGAGTCGCAGTCGCCCCGGCCATGGCCGTCGCCGGCGCAGAGGTCATGATAACCGCGCGCCCGATGCCGCGGCAGTCAGCGCCGCGGAATTTGGCGGTTTGCTCGTCGTTGGTACACGCTACTTGCCGGCCGGGCCGGAGTCGGGGGGGCGACGTCGCGGGCGGGCGCGGTGTTGCATGAGCAGGCTCACTCGGTCGGAAAACAGGTCGCCCAGTTCGCGCGCGATGATCTCCCGCGCTTCCGGCAGCGCCGTGCGGCGGGAGAGATGGCATAGGACGATGCGCTCGTTGCGCAACTGCGGCAGGATTTCGCGCAGGTCGCTGACGTGGATGTGGAACCCAGCTCGTGCCCGTTCGAGGTGGTCCGGGTCGACGAACGTGCACTCCAGCAGCAGGACCTTGGCGTCTCGCACGTAATCCAGCTTGAAAAATTCGCCCGGGGCCGTGTCGCCGCAGTACGCCACCAGCGGGATCTCCACGCGGCGCGTGATCGCGACACCCCTTTTCTTCAGGGCCACCAGTTCGGGGCCCTCCAGTCCCTGGAACTCGTCCAGCAGCTTATTGCGCACCTCGATGGCCACGTAACCCAGGCTGGGATACGCGCCGCGCACCCGCCGCCGGCAGGGGTGGTTCACTTCGAAGGGCCGCACGATCAGGTCGCGCCGGACCTG
>JAAYXS010000219.1 GCA_012515775.1 Phycisphaerae bacterium | reverse complement strand
GCGTCTTGCGGGGAAATGAAATCAAGGGGTCCGCAGCCAAAGACGCCCAGGCCCGCCAGAACGGCCGCTATTGCCAGGGTACAGGTCTTCCACCGTACGAAGACAGGACAGCCGTCGGGGTGCGTCGCCATCCGGCCACCTATTAAAACGACACAAGAATAGTGCGGTGTGCCTGCTAAGCATCAGGACAAGAAACGTTAGGCCCTGTAATGCTGGCGGGTCTACCCGGCGGAAGGTGTAGCCGTATACAAAACACAACCCCGGACGGGGTCGCCCGGGGTCTGTGTCAAAAAATCTTGTTGTTCTGTCGCGCTATCAGCGCGACCGGGTCAAATTACCAGTTCACGACGTCGTCATTGGTTCCGAAAACCGCGTCCTTGCCGGGGCTCAGCAGGATGAACGAGTCCCGTCGGGCGGGCGCGACAATGACGCTGGGCTTCTTAGGATCGGGGGTAGATCCAGTCTGCCGCAACGACATGTCGTATGCTTGTTTGTCCATAATGAGGTATGCAAACGACAGGGGATGCTCCGCTACCTCGTCGTGCTGCGCCGTCACGGCCTGCGCGTCACCGTTTTTCCACTCCTCTGGACCAAAAGTCAGCTTGTGAGGGCCGCTCCCAAAATCCCAGGGGGGGAGATTCGGTTCAGTGATAAGCCCGCCCGATGCGTCCACCGTCGTCATCCCCGTGAAGAGCGCGTTATCTCGCCAAGTGTAGATAGCTGGCGGCCATTCCTTATCCCCGCTGCTATCGTGATAATCGCTGATTCGGGTCATTGTGGCCCGCGGCTGCGCGGCATAGCCGGACTTTGCCGCATAGTAGAGAATCGGGGTATCAAACGCATCTAAAAAGACCGGGTTCAGGTATCTGGGCAAATTTGCATCCTGCGGGCTCTGCGTGTCGAGTCTGAACCCTGGCAGGTCCCGTGGCGACTTGATGGGTGGATTATTCATGTACGGCCCTACCCGCGGCAGCGAACCCATGTTAATTTCGTCTGGCCAGCCCTCATCGCCCGAACCGCCGTACCACAGCTTTTGCGACCACCCCTCAATCCCTTCCTCGCCTTGCACCGCCGTTTGGAACGCCTTCGGCACGTTTCGCGCGGCCACATAACCGTCGAAGCTCTTGCCCATCAAGTACCGCACAATCCACTGTGCGCCGAAGATCTGCTCTTCGCCCAGCTTCGTACAGTCGCCCTCTTCGGTCGGATCATCGCCGGCGGCGGAGGACGGATAGTTCTGCCCGCGACACTCGTCCGAATTCTCTCCGACGAACATCTCCAGGCCATCGCCAATGGCCTTCATGGTGCCTTGCGTCTTCACTTTCTTGGCCTGGTCGCGTGCTCTTCCAAGACCCGGCATAACGATCCCGATCAGCATCGCGATAATCGCGATGACAACCAGAAGCTCGATCAGGGTAAAAGCACGCCGATCGGCGGCCGGAACGATGCTGCGGCTTTTTTGGCGGAACATAACCTTTTCCCTCTGAGAGGACTCCGGTTATCGGGCATTTATCTACTCGGGGGCGGACCACCGTCCCGACGCCATTCTGGTCTACGGGGGGTGTCTTGGCAAGGCGCTTACCCGGCAGACGGAGAGGGATCAAAAGCTCACAACTCAAGCGGGCCCGGGAACGCCCCATAAGTCCAATGGCGAGCCCCTGCGACGCTTGGACGTTCGCCGCAGCACCCGCGCCGAAGGATGGCCTCCCCAGGGCATTACGCTTGAGTCATTGCGAATTTAACTGATCGTCATTTGTGGCGGTTATTTTGATTTTCGTATCCGGAGTTCGAATACGGGAATTCGGAACAGCCGCTTGGGAAGTGAAGTTACAAATACGGCCGCCGCTCGCCGAGGTCCTCACGCGTTCGCCGGCCGGCCGCTACGGTCCCCGATTTCAACTTTCGTTTTATGTAGTTCGGGCTGAAGGGTGGTGTGCATGGGTCACGCCACGGGCCGCTGATGGCGATGCAAATCGCTTTCAGCGGTTCTTTATGCGCAAAAGTGACGGACTGCCGTCCGGATAGCAGTGCGCGCCTTTGATACCCCAACGCGGAGGGCTGCCTTAGGAAGTCGCTGGGGTTCGCCCAGCGCGTGACGCGATGACTTCGCCGCTGCGAATCAATTGGACGCCGGCCGACCGCATGCGTTCGAGTGCCCGCTCTCCATCTCCGGGCTTCAAATCGACCGCGCGGCAGCCGTCTTCGACGACAAACGTCTGAAAGCCGAGACTGACGGCGTCCAGCGCCGTCGCCTGCACGCAATAGTCAGTCGCCAGGCCGAGCAGGTATACCGTTTGGACGCCGGCTTTTCTGAGGAAGTCTTCGAGGCCGGTGGCGTGCTTGCGGGCATTGTCGAAGAAGCCGCTATAGCTGTCGACCGCCGGATCGGCGCCCTTGCTGCGAAAGACCTGCGTAATCCGGCTGGTGTCGAGCGCCGGCGGGAACTGTGCTCCGGGCGTGTCCTGAACGCAGTGCACGGGCCAGAGAACCTGTTCCTGCCCATCGATATAGATGACGTCGCCCGGCTTTCGGCCGGGGTGGTTAGCGGCAAAGCTCACGTGCTCCGGCGGGTGCCAGTCCTGCGTTGCGAGAACGAGGTCAAAGTACCGCGCCAGTCGGTTGGCAACCGGAATCACCTGGTCGCCATCGGGAACAGGCAAAGCGCCACCAGGCAAAAAATCATTCTGGATATCAACAAAAATCAGCGCGTCCCTCATCACCTTCCCACTTTCCCACCTTCCCACCTTCCCACTTCGCGCCCCCCCGTCGATCCCCCGCGCCTCGAATATCAGCCGCGTCTTGAGTTCGTGCAGCGACCGCTCCAGTCCCACCGGATACTCGTGCGGATTGATCAACCGCTTGATCGTCGGGTGCAGACAGTCCAACTGCGCCTGCCTCCGGCGGCGCGTCTCCTCCAACGGCGGCGGCTCATAGACCACCTGCCCGGCCCGCGCTATCGGCACCAGCACGTCTTCATACGGCGTGTTCGGCGGAATCGGCCGGCGGCGCGTGGCGTCGGCCGGATCGACAATCGTGCAATCTGCGGCGATGCCCAGGCGTTCGTCGTAGATCATGTCGGCCATGAACTGGCCGTCGCGATGAAAGCGGCGCACCTGGTGAATTCCGGGGGTCGAGGTTTTCACGACCTGTTCGGAGAGTTTGAGCTTGTACTCCCAATCCTGGCCGGGTTTGCGGACGGCGGTGAGCTTATAGATGCCGCCCAGGGCCGGGTGATCGTAGGCCGTAACCAGCCGGGTTCCCACGCCCCAAACGTTGACCTTGGCGCCCTGCTGCTTGAGGCTGGCGATGACGTGCTCGTCGAGCTCGCTACTGGCCAGGATGCGCGCGTTGGGGAAGCCGCCGGCGTCGAGGATTTTGCGGGCTTCGATGCTCAGGTAGGCCAGGTCGCCGGAGTCCAGGCGGATGCCGATCATCTCGT
>JAAYXS010000218.1 GCA_012515775.1 Phycisphaerae bacterium | reverse complement strand
CCGCTGCCTACCCGCCCGAAAGGTCCCCGCCGGGCCGGTCCAAGCGATGTTCGCGATTGACCCGCTCCACCACTACGCCTAGCCTATGAGCTGCGGCTGGTCCGGCCGGCTGAAAATTCCCCGGCGGGCCGGCTGTTACAGCAAGACTCGGAACCGGTTCGCGAAATGGCTTCATCGCCCGCTTGTGAGAATCCAACCGTCACAGCACGCTCTTGGCCGCAGCGCCTGCGGCTGATCGTGGGCGCGCTTCTGATCTGGGCCGCGCTGCAATACCTTTTGAACGCCACGCTGATGGCACCTGGCCTGGCCCGCCCGGCGACGCTGGCCGCCAGCGGTCATCCCGTGCTGGCCGCGCTCGGGCTCGCAATTATCCTGCTCATCGGCAGCCTCGTGGCAGCGCGCGTGGCTGGCGCGGCGTATTCGCACCCCGGGCTGCTGGCGGCGGCGCTGGGGCTCGCCCTGTGGGTGATTCCAGCCGGCACGATGACCGAGTGGCTGATGTATGCGAATCCGCAGCTCGGACCGCCCACCGGCACGGCCTACTGGCCTCTGGTTGCTGAGTACCTGTGGCTGCTGCTCCTGATGCTGGCCGTGGCGGTTTTGACCGAGATTCCCTGGACCGCACTGGCAAGCCTTGATCGCGCAACCATCCGCCAGGAATTCCGCCGGACCGTCGGCCTGCACCTCACGGGCCGCTCGCGCATCAATGGGGTGCTCGCGCTGCTGCTCTCCACGCTTGTCATTGGCGTGCTGATGCTGATCCTGACCGGGCCGGCGACGTCGGGCCAGACCTTGCGGGGCCAGGTGTACTTCGCCGTCGCCGTGGCCAGCGCTTGCGGCACGTTCGTCGGCTGCCGCGTGCTCCGCGTAACCGAACCAATCTGGTACTGGCCGGCGCCAATCCTGGCCGGGCTGATAGGCGTATTGGTGGCCACGATACGTCCCGGGCTGTTGCTGCCGGCGGCCTATGCTCACTTGAATTCGATCCCCGCCTGGGGTCTGGCCAGAGCGCTGCCGATCGAAATGGTGGGCGTGGGCGTGGCCGCCTGTCTGTGGGCGCTGCGAGCCAGCCAGCGCTCCAGCCGCGTCCGGCAGCCATGAGCATGAGCAGAGCCAGCCATGATCTCGCTTCCGCCCAAGCACCGCGTCGAAACCTACGAGGAGATGCGGGCGCGGCTCATCGCTGAAACCTCCAACTACTTGACCGAATGCCTGCGACATCCTGAGTTGGCCGTCCGCATTCCCACTATCCAGGCCGGCCACGGCCGATTTCCGCCGTCGCTGGGGGTCGCATTCTGGACGCGAGTACTGGGCGAGTGATCGCACCTGACGCCGTTAACGAGGGGCATGCCCGCGCTTAGAGCTTGGGCATGGCACCCGCCCAGGGACCATGACCCACGGGCGGGATGGCCGAACGGCGGGCGGCTTGCCGGAAGCCGCTTGTGCGTGCATCATCATCTTGGGATGCGCATCCTCGTGATTCAATTCGCCGGCGCTAAACGCGACTGGCCGCTGCCGCGCTTTGAACCTCAACTGGGCACGCTCTTGGCGCTGCTGAAAAAACGGGGGCACGACCTGTCACTGGTCGGCATGTCGCGCTTCGATTTGGAGACTGCCAAGGTGGCCCTGGCCCGCGCCCTGCCGCAGCTCGTTTACGCCGACATCGCCGGGATTTGCGTGAATGCGGCCCGCCGCACCTTCGAGTACCTCCAACAGCACGAGTTCCTGCCCATCGTCGTCGGCGGCACATACCCGACCGTTGATCCGGCCGGCAGCCTCAGCCTGCCCGGCGTCCAGGCCGCCGCCATCGGCGAGCCCGACGCCTCGCTCGTCACCTACCTCGAGCGCGTCAAGGACCCGACGGTCGGCCAGACCGTACTCGGCGTCTGGATGCGCGACGAGCGCGGCCTGGCCCGCCCGGACTTGCCGCACCTGGTCGAAGACCTCAATTCGCTCCCGTTCCCGGAGCGCGACCTGTTCGACTACGCCAACCACGTCCAGCGCTCCGGCCAGATCGAGATCGCGGTCGGCCGCGGTTGTCCACAAAGCTGCGCCTACTGCATCAACGACTGGCTCGAAGATATCTACGACGGGCACGGCACGTGGGTGCGCCGCCGCTCACCGGAGAACGTGGTCGCGGAAATCAACCTACTGCGCGAGCGCTATCCGGGCGTGCGGAGCGTGCAGTTTCTGGATCACGCCTTCGCCCTCGACCGCGAATGGCTGGCGAGCTTACTGCGAATCTACACTCAGCGCTGCGGCCTGCCGTTCTCCTGCCACCTGCGCCTCAACGCCGCTGACCCGGAAGTGATCCGGCAGCTCGCGGGCGCGGGTTGCCGGCAAGTGGAGGTCGAGGTGATCAGCGGCAGCGATTTCTTGCGCAACGAAATTTTCGATATGAACTTGAACCAGGGGCAGATCGAAACGTCGCTGCAAACGCTCCGTGCCGCGGGCGTGAGGACGCGGGCCGTTGTCTACATGGGTGCGCCGTATGAAAGCGAGATGTCGCTGGCCGAGACGCGCGATCTCCTGCTGCGCTGCCGCCCCGACGAGGTCGACGTCCGCCCCTATTATCCTTTTCCCGGAACGCGCGCTTGCGAAACCAGCCGCGACAACGGCTGGCTGCACGGGCGCGGCGAGGAGCAGTACCACCTGCACCGGCCGGGAATCGACATGCCGGCGTGCCGGGCCGAACACGTACAGGCCTTCATCCGCCGCCTGCGAGCCGAGCTGCGCACCAGCATCGGGCAACCCTGGTGGCGCCGCTGGT
>JAAYXS010000217.1 GCA_012515775.1 Phycisphaerae bacterium | reverse complement strand
GGGGCGGGGCTCACGCGCTCAGGGCTCACAAGCGTCCATTTTGCCCCTTGGCACGCCCTTTACGAGCCATTATACTCAGGGGCTCCGCGTTGCTCGGTGCAATCGCGGTCAGGGCCGGCGAACAGGCCGCCCCGCTAACGCTTATCCCCGGGCCAAAACATGGCCGGAGAGGTACATGGCCGTCAAGTTGCGTCTTAAAAGATTCGGGCGTTCGCATCGCTCGGTGTTTCGCTTGGCCGCGATGGAGTCGCGCAATCAGCGCGACGGGCGCGTGCTCGAAGAGCTTGGCCACTACGATCCGGCCAACCGCAACACCGATATGCAGGTCCGGCTGGATACGGACCGCATCAAGCATTGGCTCAGCCAGGGCGCTCAGCCAACCGAAACCGTCGCTAACCTGCTCAAGCGGCACGGTATTACGAAGTAGGGGCACTGCGAACGAAAACCGATCAGCCAATGGTTGCGTCGCGTCATGCGTATCGACGTCCTGACATTATTCCCAGAACTCATGCAGCCGTATCTTTCGGCCAGCATCCTGGGGCGCGCGCAACAAGCGGGCATCGTTGAAATTCACACCCACCAGCTTCGCGATTACTCGACCGACGCCCACAAGAAAGTAGACGATCGCCCGTTCGGCGGCGGTCCCGGCATGGTGCTCATGTGCCAGCCCGTTATCGACGCCGTATACGCGATCGAGAAACTCGATCCTCGCCCGGCCCTGCGGCTTCTCCTGACCCCGCAGGGCCGTGTGTTTAACCAGGCCGGCGCGGCACGTTACGCGGCCGCCGAGCGGCTGCTGCTGATCTGCGGGCATTACGAGGGCTTTGATGAGCGCATCATCGAGCTGCTCCAGCCCGAAGAGGTCAGCCTGGGCGACTTCGTGCTGACGGGGGGCGAAGTGGCGGCCTTGGCGGTCGTCGACGCCGTCGTCCGGCTGCTGCCTGGCGCCCTGGGACATGAGGAAGCGGCGGGTTTGGAATCGTTCCAAAACAACTTACTGGATTACCCGCAATACACCCGGCCGCGTGTTTTCGGCGGCTTGAGCGTGCCGGAGATTTTGCTGTCCGGCAACCACGCCCAGGTGGACGCCTGGCGCCGGGCCCAAGCGGAAGAACGCACGCGGCAGCGGCGGCCGGACCTGCTGGAAGGGAGATGCGGGACTGATTTTCGATACAGCCCCGATAAAAACGGGTCCGATGACCGGTCTCACTGCAATGAGGGCCGGTCGATAGAAAGTACATTGGCTTTGAACTGCATTGATTATTGCGCGTGTCCGATGGCACAAGCCGGGCCGAGCGCAATCGCCAAGCGCAGCGCATAACTAGAAAGAGAGGCGCTCCTAATGAAACACCCACTGATTGACGCCGTCGAGAAGAAATACCGGCGTGAGAACGAGTTGGACTTCGGCATCGGGGAAACGGTGCGTGTGACCATCAAGATCGTCGAAGGCAACAAGGAGCGCCTCCAGGATTTCGAAGGCGTGGTCATCGCGCGCAGGGGCTCCGGCCTGGACGAGATGTTCACGGTGCGGCGGCTGGTGGGCAACGAGGGCGTGGAGCGCACCTTCCCGCTGCACTCGCCGAAGGTCGTACGGATCAAGACGGTGCGTCGCGGCAAGATTCGCCGTTGCAAGCTGTACTACCTACGAGAACGCGTCGGCCGGGCACGCAAGCTGCGCGAACGCCGCATCTCGGCGGAAGCCCGCAAGGCGGCGTTGGAGGCCCAGTTGGCCAAGGCCCGCGCTTTGCGCGAGGCGGATGAAGTCGCCAAAGCGGCCCGCGAGCGTGAGGCCGCGGCCAAGGCCGGCAGCCCGGAAATGGCGACCAGCGAGGCCTAATCCCGCGGCTGGCAACCGCGGGCGGTTGAGTTGTCAGTTATTAGTCGTTAGTTATTAGTCTTGTCAGTTATTCCGTCGCCAGTAAGGAGTTGGGTGCCATGCCCAAGCGCCAAGCGCGGGCATGCCTTCCGGAGAAAGCCACGCTGGGCCATGCTCCGCACTCGACTCGCGAATACGGCGACAAAGGCGAACGCCTGGCCGAAACCTACCTGAAACGCCGCGGGCTTAAGCTAGTCGCCCGCGGCTTCGTCACCCCGGTGGGTGAAATCGACTTGATCGTACGTGACGGCGACACGGTCGTCTTCGTAGAGGTGAAGACGCGCCGCAGCCGTCAATTCGCCGACCCGCAGGAGTCAGTAGGCGCGGTCAAGCAGCGCAAGATGCGGCGCTGCGCCGAATGGTTTTTGCGGCAGCGGAACTGGACCGACCGCCCGTGCCGCTTTGACGTAATCGGCATCGTGTTGCCGGACGAAGGCGAGCCCGAGATCGAGCACTTCGCCGACGCATTCCAGCCGAAGTACTAGGTCGTTCAGGACGGCCTCCGGGTTCTCGTCTAGCCCTCCGTCAACTCCACAAACGGATCAATATCAAACACATCCACCGCCTCATCGCCATTGATATCCGCCAACCTCAAGCCGCACGCCGGGTAAACCTCGGAATCAGCCGTGGCGTCCGTCGGCGCCAACACGAATGGATGGATGTCGAAGACGTTGAGCTTTGTGCCGTCATGCGTGACGGCCAGCCGGCGATTGACGCGCCACCCCATTACGCCCTACTATTCGCTCGCAGTCGTATGGGCTGGGATTGGTTCGGAGTCCGCTGCCCGTGACAGCACCGCCCCACCAAACACTGTCGGATACGGGAGCGCAAAGCCCCAGCTCTGCCTCCACGCCCCCGCATAGCTCCGACCCGACTTCCGCACCCGTGCAAAACTCCG
>JAAYXS010000004.1 GCA_012515775.1 Phycisphaerae bacterium | reverse complement strand
GAGTGAGAAGTCATGGCGGAGTTGGAAGGAATAGCCCAGGCCGGCGCGACGCCTGTCTGCAGCCCCCCAGGCCAAGTCCAAGTCGCCCGCGGCACGTGTCACATTCTATTCGCCTATGACGTCGGCCAGGCAATCGACCTGGAGGATGCCGAACGCCGCATTGCCGCCTTGACGCAGCGCGAGGCCGTGCGTCGCAAACGCCGCGCGCCGCGCTTCTTCGAGTATCAGCCGCCGCCGTTACGCGTAACACAGACCGTCCAGCCGCTCACCATCGGCGCGCACTCGAGTCTGAATACCGCCGACGCCGTGATTTATGATTTCGGAGCGATTTCGGTGGCGTTCAGCATCCCGCTCTCTGGCTCGCTGGAGGACGTCCTGGCCCTCAGTGGCGCCATTTGGGACCAAACGCAGCTTGTCGATCATTCGCGGGCCTTCGTCGAAAGCCTGCTGAAGACGATCGAACCGGCCGTCTCGATGTCCCAGGTCTCCCAGTTGGTCGAGGACTACGTCATATACCAACTCGACGCTTTCACTCCGCCTCAGCGGCCGGCCGACGTCATCGCTGCGAACTCGGCGTGCCTGGCCCAGATTCTGCGCGCAGAGAGCGAACCGCTCTCGACGCAGGAATGCGACGATGCCCTGGCGGCACAACTCTCGTTCGGCCTGCATGACGCGACGGTAGTGGACTGGAACGCCGCACTGATCTGCGACCCCGACGCCTATGACGTGCGGGCCGTGCTGGAATTCGCGAACGTCGAGTTGCTGGAGCTGCGTTTTCTGGACGACCGGCTGGACGACGTTGTGGCCCAGGCTTACGCCGCCTTGCCGCGCCGCTGGGGCCGCCGGCGCGGCTTCGGGGCCAAGGACCTCTGGCACATCGCCCGGCTGCAGATGGACAGCGTCGTGCTGTTTGAAGGCGTTAATAATGCTGTGAAACTACTGGGCGATCAGTACCTGGCTCGCGTATACCGCGCCGCCTCCAACCGTTTTCACCTGAACGACTGGGACAGCAGCATCTTGCGCAAGCTGCAGACCATAGAAAGCATCTATGACAAGATTTCCGACCGGCAGGCGAACCGCCGCATCGAAGCGCTCGAGTGGATCATCATTATTTTGATTGCCGTGGAGATCGTGCTCTACTTGGCAATGAGTTTCACACCGCAATGAACCCCGCCGGAGCTGGCTGGAACTCCGCACCGGGTCTGGCGCTTAGCGCAGCGATGGGCCCGGCCGAATCCCCGTCGAGCTTCCTAGAGGCACAAAACGCCGCGGCCCCAGGGCCCATTCCGGCACGCCTTCCGGCCAGATGGACAACGAAATGCTGTAGTCGTCCTCGACTTCGTCGTACGCCAGCGCCACTGATACGTACCAGCGCGGCAGCTTACGGATGAACGCCACCGTCACCTCGCCTACTTCGCCGCGCGACAGGTCATACCAACCGCGGAACGCTGACGTGTACTTCTCGGTCAGCTTGTAGTTCCAGCCGCCGCCGATCAGCTCCAGGTCCAGCGGCTTCGCCTCGCGGTAGCCGAGCACGTACGAAAGCCGCGGCGAACGCTCAACCACGAACGAGACGTTGTGCCGGTCGAGCCGCCAGTCGTTGGTGTCTATGTTGAAGTCGTACAGCAGGGCGGTCGTGTCGCTGATGCGCCAGGCCGCATCACCGGCGATGTAGTTATTGGTCCAGCTATTCTCCGGGCGCATCGGGTCCACCCAGCCATCGGAGATATCCGGCCGGTCTTCGGCGTTGCCGAAGAAGCCCGCCCCCAGGTTAAACGTGACCACATCCACCGAGCGTTCTTTCCCCGCCGGGCCACGCTTGGTCTGCCAGGTCTGAGCCACGCGCGCCCCGAACCCGTAGAACGGGTCGATCGTCTCGATCCCATACGTGAACGGCGTCAACTCATCACTGCGAACATTGCTCCCCGCACTCCACGCCACGATCTCCGGCTTGATGATGTGCCGGATCCGATGAATGTCGAACAGCGCCGACTCGATCGAATCGTACACGCGGCTGAAGATCGTGCTGGCGCGCACACCGCCCACTCCGAACCAACGCCACAAGGCGCCCGAATCCCGCGGCTGCCCGTCCCAATACGTCCCACGCAACGTCGCGAACGGCACGAAGTTGTATGCGCCAAGCTTCAGCGGCAGCTCGAATTCCTGCCGCACGTCGCCGCGGGCCGTCGAATCCGTCACCCGGTAATTGCGGTCAAAGATCGGGCCGGGCGCGTACCGCTCGTTGTATAACTGGAACTGCAAGTTATCCCAGGTGAGTTCCGCGGGCCTGTAAGTCACCATCCCGAAGCGCGACTCGTGGTACATCACGAGCGGATCCAGGAACGTGTCGCCCAGGCGCCGGTAGGTCACCTCCGGCCGATGCTCGGTCGCCGTGTACGATTCGAGCATGCGCCAGTTGGACAGCAGCGTGATGGCCTCGTTCCCGCGCGCCCGCTTCAAATAGAAGGCCGTCTCTTCCTGCTTGCCCTCGAAGAACTCTTCGGTTTCGTACTCTTCGAGAAAATTTTTGTCGCTGAAGTAGGCCGCTTCGAGCGTCAGCTCCCAGTCGTCGGGCAGATAATGGCGATGGCGCCACAGAACGCGCCCACGCTCGTTGGTGCTGGGCTCTTCCTCGGCCTTACGTAGCGGGCCGAGATTGTCGCGCCCGTCATCGTGGATGTAGTACCCGCGGAACAGGCCGTAATTCGTCGGCCGCTCGTAGTCAACGTTAATCCCCGTGCCGGGCCCGCGGTCGGAGTAGTAATCCAGGCGCGCGGTCGTGTCGAAGCCTTCCGGCTCGGGAATGCCCAGCAGATTGAAGAGGTACCATTCGGTCTCGAGCACCGCCCCGAAATCGTCATCATACCCGGCGCGAATGCGCCGCAAGCTCGTCTCGCTCTCCTCGAAAGTGCCCTTGACGCGCGGCCACCACAGCAGCGGCACCCCGCCTGCGTTGAACGTGGCGTCCCGTATGTCGTACTCGCCCTTGGTGTTTCCGACGGCACGTCCCTCTGCGTCACGCTGGGTCGTGTCGGTGAGCACGATGTGTTCGGCGCCCACGTGATAGTGCGGCGTGTGAAATTCACTGGTGGTGACCTTCGCATCCGTGGCGGCGAACTGGCGGGCTGAAAGCTGCCGAATCTCGTCCGCCCGCACGTATAGCGGGATGTTGCGGTCGGGCAACTCGGCGCGGAAAGTCGCATCCAAAATAATCGCGCGATCGCGCTCAAAATCGTAGTACAGCCGGCAGGCGCGGACAAAACTCGTGCCCAGCGTGAGCAGCACGTCGCCTTCGAGATACACCGCGCGGATGTTCCGCCCGATGGCCTTCGTCGGCAGCAGTCCCTGCTCCGGTGCCGGCGCCCCCGGTAGGTTCTCCGGCGCCTGACGCAGGCCGTCTGGTCCGCCTTGCCCGGGCCCCGGTTCGACAACTTCGATTTCCGGCTCGCCCTCTTCTCCGCTCAAAACGCCGCCCGCGAAATCCTCGGCCGGAAAGATGACCGCGTTATCGGCCAGAATTTCCAGCATGGGGGACGTCGGTCCGCCGGCCCGCGAGAAGTACACCCGCTGTTCCGGCTGGCCGATCGCCACGTATACCTGCAACCCCTCCTCGGTAAATGCCGGCTCAAGGCCGGGCACGTTGTAACGGACAATCCCCGACGGCGCCTCGGGCTGCGGCACCTCCTCGGGGCGGGCGATCTCGACCTCGCCCGGAGCCGGCACTTCGGCCACCACCGGCGGCGCCGTCACCGACGGCACTGCTCCGCTCTCAATCGCCGCCCGGTCGCGCAGCGCCTGGGCGTAAAGCGGCGATTGTTCGCCACTCTCTGGCGAATGTACGTCACTGTATTTGATGATCTTGCCGAACGTCCGCAGGTTGCTGACCAGCAGCACGTTATCCTCAATTGTCGTGCCGCCGAATTCCCGAACGCAGGCATTCTCGGACAGATAAACCGTCAGCACGCTATAGCGCCGGCCCTCCGCATCGACGGCCGCCGTGATCCATACCACGCCCGAGTTGGCCGACAGGTGCCGCTGCCCCATGTCGAGCCGGAAGCCGCCCGTGAACATGAGGACCCAAGTCCCGTCCTCCTTCCACTGCCGTACATAGCGCCCGCGCATCTCAACGTCTCGGGCGCTGATCTCAACCGGCAGCAGCGGCTCCTCCGGCTCAATCTGCGCCGCCGCAGGCCGCGGCGCGCCGAAGGCGCCGCCCAGCAGCACGGCCACCAGCGCTATCATCACATGGAGCTTTGGGCGCAGCATGGCTGCGCGCCAGCTCCGACAAGGCGACGCTTGATCCGTCACAGACCGCACGACGGCTCTCGAAAGGGAGTCGAAATCCTCGCTTCTGCGGGTCATTATCCAGCAGGAGCGCGGCAGGTCAATGGCGCGGCGTGAGAAGCGCGCCACTTTCAAGCGCCCAACCGGCGGATGGCTGTTGCATGCCGGGCCGCCAGCCGGTATAGGTATTGAATGAACCGCGAAGTCCGCCACTACTGCGGTCTGTTCGGAATCGCTGGGCACCCGAACGCTGCACACCTAACGCTCCTCGGAATGTACGCCCTCCAACACCGGGGCCAGGAGTCGGCCGGCATCTGCGTGGCCGACGGCCAGCATGTAACCCGCATCGCCGGCATGGGCCTGGTCACAGACGCCATCGACCAGCGCGAGCTGGAGAAGTTGCGCGGACCGATGGCCATCGGTCACGTGCGCTACTCCACCACCGGCTCGTGCAGCGAATCCAACGTGCAGCCCCTGATCGTCCGCTGCTCCATCGGCCAGGTGGCCATCTGCCATAACGGCAACCTGGTAAACGCCGCGGAAATTCGGCGGCAGCACGAAGAGCACGGCCACATATTCATCACGACCTCCGACACCGAGGTCATTCTGCACATGCTGGCCGACCGCGACTTCGCCAGCCAGCCCGACCCGCTAGCGGCGGTGCTGCGACACTTGACCGGCTCGTACTGCCTGCTGCTGGCCTATCCGGACCGCATCGAAGCGGTGCGTGATCCCTCGGGCAACCGCCCGTTGTGCCTGGGCCGCAAGGGCGAGGCCTGGCTCGTCGCCAGCGAAACCTGCGCCTTGGACATGGTCGACGCCGAGTACGTCCGCGACGTCGAGCCGGGCGAAATCGTCACCCTGACGCCGCAAGGCATGCAATCACGGCGTTTCGTCGATCAAAGCCAGATCCGCCGCGGCTACTGCATCTTCGAGCACGTGTACTTCGCCGACCCCTCCAGCCTGGTGTTCGGCGAAAACGTACACCTGGTGCGCAAAGAGATGGGCCGCGCCCTGGCACGGGAAGCCCCGGCCGATGCGGATCTGGTCATCCCCGTGCCAAACTGCGCCCGCTGCGCCGCGATGGGCTTCCACGAACAGTCGGGCATTCCGGTCGGGCGCGGCTTCACCACCAACCACTACGTGGGCCGCTCGTTCATTCAGCCCACGCAGTACATCCGCGACCTGACGGTGCGTATGAAGCTCAACCCGATCCGCGCCGTGGTTGTTGGAAAGCGCCTGGTCGTGGTCGAAGATTCGATCGTGCGCGGCACGACCACGCGCGGCAAAATGGCCTCGCTGCGCAAGGCCGGCGCCAAGGAAATCCACCTGCGCGTCGCCAGTCCGCCCATTCGCCATCCGTGCTACTACGGCATCGACTTCCCCAGCCGCGAGGAACTGGTCGCGCACGCCCGTACAATTGAGGAAATCCGCGATTACCTCGAAGTGGACTCGCTGGCCTATCTGTCGCTCGAAGGCATGCTGGCGGCCGCCAAAACCGGCAACGGCGACTTCTGCCACGCGTGCTTCTCCGGTGAGTACCCGATACCCATCGATCCAACGTTCCAGAAGGACATCTTCGAGCGTCGTCAGCTCCGCTTCGAACTGGTCGCCAATGACAAGAATGGAGCGTCGCTGCCGGTCCTGCCACCCGGACCGGCGCAGCCCAAGCGCCCCTGCAGCTAGCCGTGAAAACGCGCTCGGCCGTCACGTTGGAATCCGTCTCACCGGCTTTCTGCCGGCCGCGCTCGCGCGTAGCGCGTTACGCCCCGTGGCTGCTGGTCGTCGTCGGCACGGCGGTGTTCGCCAACAGTCTCGGCGCGCCCTTCGTTTTTGATGACACGGGCATTCCCGGAAGATCGCACCTGCGCACGCTCTGGCCGCCCTGGGGCGCGATATTCGCGCCGCGCGACCTGCCCGATTCGGGCCGGCCGGTCGTCACGCTCTCGCTGCAGCTCAACTACGCCCTTGGCGGCACAGACGTCCGCGGTTACCACGCCCTGAACATCGCCGTCCACGTTCTCGCCAGCCTGGTGCTCTACGGCATCGTGCGGCGCACACTCCGGGGGCCGGCCCTGAGCGACCGTTTCGAGAATTCCGCGGACGGCATTGCCCTTGTTACAGCGTTGCTATGGCTGGTTCACCCACTGCAGACCGAGTGCATCGGCTACGTGTCGCAGCGCAGTGAATCCATCATGGGGCTGTTCTACCTGCTTACGCTGTATTGCGCGATTCGCGCGGCGCACGCTGCGCGCCCCTGGCGTTGGAATTCGGCGGCCATTGTCGCCTGTGCTCTGGGCATGGCCAGCAAGGAAGTGATGGTCACGGCACCGCTGATGGTGGCGTTCTACGACTGGGCCTTCCGGCGCGAGCCGTTCTCTGCCGTATGGCGGCGGCGCTGGCCCTTGTACGCCGGGCTCGCCGCCACCTGGATCATCCTGGCGGCCCTCATGGCGGCCGGACCGCGCACGCGATCGGTCGGCTGGCATTTGGGCGTCGGGCCGCTGTCCTACGCGCTGAATCAGTGCCTCATCATCCCGCACTATCTGAGGCTGATATTCTGGCCGCATCCGCTCATATTGGACTACGGCCAGGTTAGACAGATACCCGTGGCGACGGCTCTGCCTTACGCAATCGGTCTAGCTGTGGTCCTCCTCGTAGTGGTGGTACTTTGTTGGCGTCGCCCGCGCCTGGGGTACGCCGCCGCATGGGTATTTGTGATCGTCGCACCGACTTCGAGCATAGTCCCAATCGCATCGGAAGTCGGCGCCGAACGTCGCATGTATTTACCACTTGCGGGCGTTATCGTTCTCGTCGTACTTGCGGTTCACGCATTGCTACAGCGCGCCGAAACTCGAAAGTCGAAAGCCGGCCTTTCCAAACACGCCGGCCCAGCCATTGCTGTGGCAGTTACCATCATTCTGGCCGCCACAGCCATTGCGAGAAACCAGGCCTATTACTATCCCGAGGACCTCTGGGCCGCGGCAATTGAGGCTTACCCGCGGAACAAACGCGCCTACTTCTGCCACGGCCTCGTGCTCGAGCGGCGCGGGCAGCGTGACGAGGCGATCCAAAGCTATCAGAAAGCTCTGGCGCTCGCGCCCGGCTACTATGAAGCCAACTACGCCTTGGCGAATGCCCTCCTTGAGCAGGGCCGCCTCGCCGACGCCATAAGTTATTACCGCGCGGCCCTGGCCGCCGCGAGGCGTCCGGTCGATCGCGCCCCAGTGTGCAATGACCTGGGCCG
>JAAYXS010000216.1 GCA_012515775.1 Phycisphaerae bacterium | reverse complement strand
GTGGACGGCCTGAGCTTTCCGCTGATTATCCTGACGACCGTCGTCAGCTTCCTGGCCTGCCTGGCAAGCTGGAACATAGAGCACTGGAAGATCAACAAGGGCATCCGCGGCTACTTCACGCTGTTCCTGCTGCTCGAAACCGGCATGCTGGGCGTGTTCTGCGCGCTGGACTTCTTCCTGTTCTACATCTTCTGGGAAGTGATGCTCCTGCCGATGTACTTCCTCATCGGCGTCTGGGGCGGCCCGCGCAAGGAATACGCCGCGATCAAGTTCTTCATCTACACCCTGGTCGGCAGCGTGCTGATGCTGGTTGTCCTGCTGGCGTTCTACTTCTACGCCCCGGCCGGCATGCGCACCTTCAACCTGATCGAGATGGCCAATAATTCGGCCATTCAGTCGGCGTTCGGCAGCGCCACGTTCATGGGGCTGCGCTTCGCCCCCTTCATGTTCGTGCTGCTGTACATCGGCTTCGCCATCAAGGTGCCGGTGTTCCCGTTCCATACGTGGTTGCCCGACGCCCACGTCGAGGCCCCCACCCCGATCAGCATGATCCTGGCGGGCGTGCTGCTGAAGATGGGCGCCTACGGCCTGATGCGTATCAGCTACCCGATCCTGCCGCAGGCCGGCGTCTGGGCCGCATACGGCCTGGCCCTGCTTGGCGTAATCAACATCATTTACGGCGCCTTGTGCGCCATGGCTCAAACCGACTTCAAACGCCTGGTCGCGTATAGCTCGATCAGCCACATGGGCTACGTTCTGCTCGGCCTGGCGATCATGACGCCCGGCGGCTGGGAAGGCGCGATGTTCCAAGTCATCGCCCACGGCATTTCCAGCCCGATGTGCTTCTTCCTGGTCGGCGTCATTTACGACCGCGCTCACCATCGCGAGATCAACCGCTTCGGCGGCCTGTGGCTGAGCATGCCCGTTTACGGCTCGCTGGCCACGCTGGGCTTCTTCGCCTCGCTCGGCCTGCCGGCTTTGTGCGGCTTCATCGGCGAATTCTGGGTGCTGGTGGCGACCTTCTCGGCCAGCCAGTGGACCTGGGCCAAGCCAGTGGCGGTGGTGGCCGCGACCGGCGTGGTTCTGACCGCCTGTTACATCCTGTGGATGATGCAGCGCGTTTACCTTGGCCCGCGCCGCCCGGAATACGAGGGTTACCCGGACGCCTCCGCCCGCGAAATCGCGGTGCTGGTCCCGTTCGCGGCCCTGGCGATTCTGCTGGGCATCCTGCCGCAGCAGAGCCTCTTTAACTTCATGAACGGCACACTGAACCAGATAACGGAACTCTTTACCCGGCACGGCGGAACGATCGTCAGCGCCATGAATCATTTGCCGTAAGGAATGCAGCCGCAGAAAGACAGACCCGGAGTCGGATAACGTAATGAACCTATTACTTGCGAATGCCTGGTTGCCGACGTTCAGCGACTTGCGGCTGTTCAGCCCTGAGCTGGTGTTAGTCGCGGCCATCGCGGCGTTGCTGCTGGCGCCGCTCGTCCTTGGGCGCAGCGCTTACGTCGCCGCCCTGATCGCCATGGCCGGCGCGTTCGCCGGACTGCTGGCTACCGGCCAGGTGGCGGTGAGCGTAGCCGCCGCGGGTCAGGCGGACATGGCCGCGCCCGGCGCCTACCCCATGCTGATCGCCGATGGCTTCAGCGTCTTCTTCAAGCTTTTCCTGCTGCTTTTGCTGGTGCTGGTGATCTGGCTTTGGACTGTCGGCGCGAGCAGCCGGGAGATGAACGCTTACGAGCCAGCGCCGCGCGCCGGCTGGCCCGGTCAGCCGGATGTTCCGGGCGCCATCGGCTCGCCCGAGTTCTTCGTGCTGCTTCTGGCCAGCGCGCTGGGCATGATGCTCATGGTCGGCACGCTGAATCTCCTGGTCATGATCGTCGCCATGGAGACCGCGTCGTTGCCGAGCTACGCCATGGCCGCCAGCAACCGCCGCTCGCGCCTGGGCGCCGAAGCCGGGCTGAAATACGTAATGTTCGGCGCGGCGGCCGCAGCCATCATGGTTTACGGCGTATCACTGCTCTACGGGCAATTCGGAACGTTCGATCTAGGCAGGATCGCCGAGCAGACTGCCGGCGGGACCGCCGTTGCCGTCGGCCACGGTGGGCCGGCGCTACCGGTGTTCTGGCTGGGTCTGGCGGCAATCGGCGCGGGTATCGCGTTCAAGATCGCCGCCTTCCCGATGCACTACTGGTGCCCGGACGTCTTCGAAGGCGCGCCAGTTGAGGTCACCACCTGGCTCAGCATCGCCAGCAAGGCCGCAGGCTTGGGGCTGTTGCTGCGAATCGTTACTACGTTCGGCAGCGGCTTCGACCAGCCGCAACATTTGCTGCAGCCGTTGGCGCTGGCGGTGGGCGTCCTCGCGGCCATCACCTGCACCATCGGCAATCTGGCGGCGCTGCGGCAGGAGAGCGTTAAGCGCATACTGGCATACTCCTCGATCGCACACGCCGGCTACATGATGATGGCCGCCGCGATTATCGTCGGCGGGACGACCCTGGCCGCCGAGGGCGTGAACATCGCAGTCGCGGCCGTGATTTCCTACCTTTTCGTGTACGTCATCATGAACGTCGGCGCTTTCGGTGCGACGGCCTTGGTGGCCTGGCATTGTGGCAGCGACCACCTGTCCGCGTTCACCGGCCTGGGGCGGCGCGCGCCGTGGCTGGCGCTGCCCATGGCGATCTGCCTCTTCTCACTGGTGGGACTGCCGCCGCTGGGCGGTTTTGCGGCCAAGTGGTTCCTGCTGGTGGCGCTCGGACGCAGCGCCGCGGCCCAGCCGTGGCTGTGGGTTCTGGTGGGAGTGGCGGTGCTGAATACCGCCATCAGTCTGTACTACTACGTGCGGATCATCCGCCAGATGTACCTGACCGACGACGCGGTTCAACCGAAGCTGCGGCTGCCAATCGGCGGCCTGGCAATTATCAACGCTTGCGCGATCATGCTATTGCTGCTCGGGACGTGGTGGTTCAGCGGACT
>JAAYXS010000215.1 GCA_012515775.1 Phycisphaerae bacterium | reverse complement strand
GAGGCGGCCGGTTTGCCGTTGGTTGATGGACGCATTCAATGCACGACGTGCCACGATGCCCACAACACTCATGGCTACAGCCACATGTTGCGGAATTCGAATCAAGGTAGCCGCCTGTGTCTGACGTGCCATCGCCTCTAGGCCGGCCTCGCTGTCCGGGCCAGCGCCGGCGTGGATGGCGGGCGCTGCGGATAGTGCTTGTGCTGGGGGCTTGTGGCAGTTTGCTGGGGCTTCTTGGCCTCGGGTGCCAGGCGGGCCGAGCAGGGGCGCCGCGGGCAATCGAGCGGTTCTATCCGCCGGCGCCGCAGCCGCCGCGCGTGATTGCACTAGGTACTTTTCGCGGCGGGCCGCCTCCATCGCCGGCGGAAGTGGACTGGGCGATTTTTCTTTTCGGCGCGCCGCCCTCGCCGCCGCTGACCATCGCCAACCCGCTGGGCCTGGCGGTCGATCGAGATTCGATGTTGATTTGCGACGGCGTACTCGGTGCGCTTCTGCAATGGGATCTCAATACGGCTCAGTTCTCGGTGCAGGATTTCAAGCCGCCGCTGCCGTATCCGTTCGCCATCGATGTCACTCCAGGCGGCGACTGGCTCGTTTGCGACCGCGAGGGCGTTCACCGCGTCGCACGCGGCGGGCGCGTCACCGGCACATACCGGCCGCCGCACGACCCATTCAGGCCGGGCGGGGTGTTGAGCGTCGACGGCCGTGTGTGGGTCACGAACGTCGTCGGACACTGCATCGAAATCTTTGAAGCCGATTCCTGCCAGCATCTGCAGTCCGTTTTCGGCGCGGATCAGCCGGAGACGCAACTGGCATGGCCGACAGCCTTGGGGCGTATGCCGGACGGCAACGTGTGCGTGGTCGACGCGCTGAAAAACCGCGTTCAAGTCTTCAGCCCCGCCGGGCAGTGGCTGCGCAGCATTGGCCGGCCTGGTGATTCGGTTGGCGAATTCGGCCGCCCCAAGCACGTGGCGGTTGGCCCGGACGGTGCGGTGTTCGTTACGGATGCGTTCTTGCAGCGCGTGCACGTTTTTACGTCCGACGGTCAGCCGCTGCTGGCGTTTGGCGAACCGGGCTCGGGAATTGGCGCCTTGACCCTGCCTGCTGGAATCGCGATTTCCCAGAGGCCGTTGCCGGCGGATGTAGCCTTGCCGGCGGACGTTTCGCCGGCTTACTACGTGCTCGTGGCCGAACAACTGAATCAGCCCGGAATACGAGTCTATGCCTGGCTCGCTGGCGCTATGGAACCCGCGGCCGGTCCACTCCCGCCGGGCGAGGCCCTGACTTGGCAACCGAGCTTTCCGGGCTCCGCGGCAATCAATCCGCACTGGGACCCGCAACGCTGCACGACTTGCCACACTGTGGCGGGCGGGCAGCTCATGCCGATTCCGCCGGAGAAGACGGATGCCCTGTGCTTGTCCTGCCACGACGGCGTCAGAGCACCCGCTGAGCCGCACCCTATCGGTCGAAAAGCCGACACCGAGTTGGTGGACACGCCGGACGACTGGCCAACGTTCGGTGGCATGATCGGGTGTCTCACGTGCCACGACATTTGGCGGCACTGCCACGAGGCCGCCAGACGTCCGGCAGTCAACTCCGTGCTGCTGCGCAATTGGGATCCGCAGCGGCCGCTGGAATATTGCGGCAATTGCCATAAGGTCGACGTTGGGCGCTTCAGCCCGCACCGTCAGCGCGATGCCACAGGCCGTGTGCGTGAAGATGCGTGTCTCTTTTGCCATACACGCCATCCCGAGATTCCGCCCGATGGACGGCGTACTTTCCAGCCATATCTGCGAGTTGAGACCTCAGAGCTGTGCGTGAACTGCCACACGCGGCATTGGGATCTGTCGCCGCTGGGGCACGTTGACCGGCCGGTGTCGCCGAAAATTCGACAGTGGATGCTGATGCGGGAACTGCACGTAAAGACTGACGCGGACGTGCGGGAACTGGGGCGGATGGCGCGCGCGATGGGCCGTCCGCCCGCGCGATTACCATTGGGACAGGAACGGGGCGGGACGGAAATCGTCACCTGCTACACGTGCCACAATCCGCACTATGCCGGCCTGTTTCCGTCCGGCAGTGAGCTGGGAGCGCTGGCCGCCGATCGACTGGATCGCGCCAGCGCGCTTCGTACAGACTGGATTGACCTATGTTCCGAATGCCACCAACGTTAGGCCAACTTGGTGCAACGCACCTGACGGGAAGACGCGGCTCCCGGCGAGCCGCACTGTTGGCAACTGCACTCGCCGTAGCGGGTTTCTCACTGGTTGCCGGCTGCGCGCCGGCCCAGCCCGTCCCGGGCCCGGTGTTCAACAACACTACCGATCCGACCAACGGCGGCGCCAGCTTCATCGGCTCGGCCGCCTGCAGCGCCTGCCATGCCGATATCGCCGAGCTGAGCAGCTTGCACGGCCACAGTTTCATGCTGAATCCGATCGCGGGTGCGCCGCCAGAGTATCCAGTTCAGGCGGAGCGGGCCGGTGCTCCGGATCCGCCGGCCGAGAAGACTTTCGATGACGTGAGTTATGTAATCGGCGGCTACACCCACGACGTGAGTTATGTAATCGGCGGCTACACCCACTATGCGCTCTTTGTCCGGACCGATGGCTTCCTAATGACGGACGGTACCGAGGGCGTCCCGACGCAGTGGAATCTCGCGTTTCCGGCCAACGGAACGCAGGCCGGGTTCGTCCCGTTCATGCCCGGCCAAGCGGAACCGCTGCCATACGCGTTTGACTGCTTCCGTTGCCATACCGTCGGGCCGCAGCCACAAACCGCCGCCTCGCCCCTGTCGCAGGACAATCGGCCTGGGATTCTCGGAACGTGGGCCGAGCCGGGTGTGCGCTGCGAAGCTTGCCATGGGCCCGGCTCCAACCACGTTCCGCGACCGTCAGCACGGGACCTGTTCGTCGACTCGTCGGCCCAAGCCTGCGGCCGCTGCCACACCGAGGGCGACGATCCCGAAGTCATTCTTGCGGCTGGCGGATTTATCGTTGCGAACACGCAGTTTGCCGAGCTGCGCGCCAGCGGCGGGCACGCCAATTTCGCGTGCACCGTTTGCCACGACCCGCACGCCTCGAGTACCTACGATGCCGCGCGCGGGATTCGCAATGCCTGTACCGTTTGCCATCCGGATCGCGGTCTGGCGGCCCACGCGGGAGTGACTTTCACCCGCGGCGATTACAGCGAACCGGTTACATGCCAAAGCTGCCACATGCCCTTCGCTACCCTGACCGCTTCAGTGGCGACCGCGGCCATTGTGGGCGAGGCGGGGCGTATGGCGGACACCCGCACGCATATCTTCCGCATAAATGTGAACCCGGTGCCGTACACCGCGCTGTTCACGGCCGATCAGACGCGTGTGGAGAAGGATGAGCAGGGACGCGCGGCCGTTCCACTGGGCTTCGTGTGCATGC
Source organism: Phycisphaerae bacterium (assembly GCA_012515775.1). Taxonomy (GTDB): domain Bacteria; phylum Planctomycetota; class Phycisphaerae; order UBA1845; family Fen-1342; genus JAAYXS01. Next base: position 4,375 of record JAAYXS010000215.1, on the reverse strand, counting down.
GCTGCCACAATGACGCGGCCACGCCTAACAGCGCATTCCCGCTCGGCCTGGATATCGCCAGCGAGATCGCGGCTGACATGCACACGAAGTTCGACGGAGGGGTCCTGAAAGACCGCACTCCCTGACGGCCTTCCGCGGCCGCTCGGCGAGGTTTCCCGCGTTGTCGCGCCCGGCTACTTGCCGGTGCTTGTCAGCAGGATGCCAGCCTGTGTGAGTATCGAGCGGGCATACTCCGGGTTGTGAACGCCCAGGCTGCCGTCATTCAAAACCCAGTAATACATGAAGCGCACTTGCTTCACCACGTCGGGGATGGCCGCTTGACCCGCGGCGTCCGGGCCGCCTGCCGAGGTGTACTCCCACGTGGCCGGGTCGCCGAGACGCGCCGCAATGGCATCCAGGCCCGCCTGCACCTCGGCTTGTAGGGCCGCCATGTCGGCTTGCGCGCCCTCAGGCGTGGGGTGGCAACCGATCGAGCTGCAGCCGGTGAAGTCCTGCACGGCGAAACCGTGGTTGGCATGGATGGCCGAGACCACGTCCTCCTCGACCTCGCGCTGCATATGGCAAGTTACGCACTGCTTGGGCGCGAACGCGTGCACGGTGCGCTGATTGGGGACCAGCACGGACCCATCCGGCGGCAGCGGCATCTCGCCCACGTAGAAGTTCGACTGAATGCTATGGTGTGACGGGCGGCTGCCGGATACCCAGGTGGTGCCGCGGTCGTGGTGGCATTGGCCGCACAGGTTGAAGCGGGCCGGATCGGTTGTTTCGGAAACGACATTCGAGGCGGTCGGGAACGGGACCACTTCGGCATAACGCAGTTGGAAGTCGTGTCCTTCGGGCGGCAGGAAGGCGCGGTTGGTTCGCGCGTGGGGATCATGACAAGTCGCGCACTCGATTGCGTTCAATTGGGCAATATCCCTGCCCTCGAGCATGTTGTCGGGAACGGCTTCGTTCTGAACGAACCTCCGCTGCCGCACATCGCCTGAGTGGCATGTGCCGCAACTGGTGGCGGCCTCGCCGGCAACGAGTTCTTCCGCCACGTGCTCAGTCACTACCGCGTGCAGGGTGGCCTGCCACTCTCCGAAGAGCGCGTGATGGAACGGATTGTGGCACTGGGAGCAGATGTCGGAGGAGATGTTCACCGGCGGCCGCAGGGCTGCGTCGGCCACATTTTCCACGTGGTCGCGCGAGGGCCCGTGGCAAGTCTCGCATCCGACGCCGGCCAGCGCGTTTGTGGTGTTGCGACTGACGAAGCCGCCTTCCTGCCCAAAGCCGGTAGTATGGCACAGCAGGCAGGCCGGGTTACTGCCCTGGTCGATTGCTTCCAGGTTGTCCAGGGCCTTGGCGTGCAAAGTGGCCTCCCAATCATCATGGACATTCTTGTGACACAATGAGCAGGTTTCGGAACCCACGTACTTGCCCGTAAGGCCACTGTTTCCGGGTGTGTCATCTGGTGTCGGTTGCGGGCAGCCAGACAGAAGTACGACACAGCCCAGTAACGATGCTAGTCCGGCTCGGGTTATTGTTCTGCGCGACATGATTGTCTTCTCTCCTCGAGACAACTTCGATGCACAGGAAAGAGGTGACGACAGCGCATGGCCCGTCAGCGCGTTCGTAACCTCGAAAACGTGGGTGACAGCGTACGGCATCCACCTTCAAAGTCAACGTCTTTTTTGGCGGCTTATCTTGGGCGGTGTAGTTGTATCCCGAGCGATGACCAGGCTGCGTGACTGGACATGTCTGATAAAAACCGTGGCGGAGTGGCGGCACTGGAACGAAGCGAGGAGGGCGCGGCGAGCGAGCGGAGGCGTGGCAGGTTGTCCGGCAAGGTTAGGGGTATTGGTAGGGACATGCCCGCGCTTACAGCTTGGGATGGCACCCACGTGCTTACTGCTTGGGTATGGCACCCTGCGTGACGGCCGGATTGCCGCTACAATTCGCCGCGGGCCGAAGTTCTGCAGCAGGGCGATTGCCGCTTGCAGGAAAGGTGCGCAAGCAGCGTGCAGGAACGGCGCTGAAGAACACGCGGGAAAGGTGCATGGGCAACGGGCAGGAAAGGCACGGAAAGAACGAGCGGCTTGGTTGGCGGGCGACGCTGACGGCGGTGCGTGCGGCAGCGCTGATTCTGGCCGGGCTCGCTACGCTGACGCCGGCTGCCAGCTTGGCGGCTGACCCGGACAACTGCCTGTTCTGCCACGAGTTTCGGGGCCTGAGCCGCTATGACCGCGAGGCCGGCGGGGTACACGTTTATTTCGTCGATCCCGACTACTTTCACGATTTGGCCGGCCCCCACGCGCGCCTGGATTGCACCGCCTGCCATCCGCGCGAGGAGGTTGCGGTAGTCCCGCACTTTCCCGTATCGCGCGTGAATTGCACGCAAGTGTGTCACCTGAGCGAGCCCGGCCGGCAGGAGCGGCGCTTCAGCCACAGCAACGTGGCGGCGATGTTGGACGCGAGCGTCCACACGCGGGAGATGTTGTCCCAAATCCAGTTTGCCGGCGGGCCGTTGCTGGAACCGCAGCAGTCTGTCTGCCTGTACTGTCACGACGAGCCGGTGTTTCGCGACCCCGCGAACGTCTTCCCGGCGCTGCCGGCGCTGGGGTCGCGGGCGTTCGACCGCTGTGACGTGTGTCACCGGGCGCAGATTCCGGTCGACGCGGAGTACTACTTGCGGCACGTGGCTTCGCGCTTGCAGCCGGCGCGGCCGCCGCTGGCGCAAACGCAGGTTTGCGCGGTCTGTCACAGCGATCCGGAGGTGCGCCGCACTCACGATCTGACGGACGCCGTCGCCAGCTTTTTGCGCAGCTTCCACGGCAAGGCCGCGCTGCTGGGGGACCACAGCACGGCCAACTGCCTGGACTGCCACGTGGCCGCAGGCGAGAACGCGCACTTGATGCTGGGGCGGGCCGACCCGCGCTCCTCAGTGAATCCGGCGAACGTGGCCAGCGCCTGCCGCAGCACGGCGTGTCATCCCGGCGCTGATCCGCAGCTTGCGGCGGCCAGCGTGCACCTGGATTTGCCTACGGCGCGCGGCACCTTGGAGTTCCTGATCGCGGCCGCGTTCATCCTGCTGACGATCGGGACGTTCGGGCCATCTTTGCTGCTGTGCGTGCTGGAGCTTTTTCAGATCGTGATCGGCCGGCATCACGAAGGGCGGCGCGAAGCGCAGGCGCTGGTCGGGGCGGTGCTGGCCCATCCGGCAGGGCGGCGGCGACTGGTGCGCATCACGGTAAGCCAGCGGTATCAACATTGGATTCTGGTGCTGCTGTTCGCGACGCTGGCGATAACCGGCTTTCCGATGAAGTTCGCCGACCGCACCTGGGCGCGCAGCTTGGTAGATTCGTTGGGCGGCTTGCACGTGACGCGCACGATCCACCATTGGGCGGGCGTGGCGCTGATGCTGGGCTTTTTGGCGCACCTAGTCTACGCCTTTCCGGCGCTGCTGCGCATCGCGCGGCGGCCGGCTCCCGGCGGCGGGCGGGTCGGACTGTTGCGTGGCGTGTGGCAACTGCCGATGGTGATTGCGCCCTGGGAGCTGCCGAAGGCAATACAGCAATTGGCCTACCTGGTGGGATTGCGGCGCGAGCCGCCCACATTCGGGCGTTTCAGCGTGAAGGAGAAGTTCGAGTACATCGGCGTATTCTGGGGTACGACGCTGCTGGGTGTGACCGGGCTGCTGCTGTGGGGTCAGCAGTTCTTTTCACATTACTTCAGCGGGCGCGTGCTGAACATTGCCCTCATTGCCCATACGTATGAGGCGTTCCTGGCGATCATCCACGTCGGCATTCTGCATATCGTGAATGTGGTCTTCTCGCCGCACGTGTTCCCGTTGTCCATGGCCACGATCACCGGCGCCACCCCCGTGACCGAACTGGCTGACGCGCATAGCGAGTTTGTTCAGGACGTGGCACGCGATCTGGGGATCAGGGGGCCAGAGGACGTGTCCCGTGGCTAGACGTCGCCGGCTGGTCATGCCCTCGCTCCGGACGATCTGGCGCAGCATCGTCAGCCTGGCCAAGCGAGCCTATGCCGCCGCGTTGATCGTGCTGGTGCTGTGGCTCAGCTTTCTGGCCATTCGCTACCTGGTCGTCACGCTGATGTTTCCCACGCCGACGCCGGCCCAGATCACTGGAATCCCCAAGCGGCTGACCGAGGCCATGCTGGAGTCGCGGCTGACGGAATGGCCGGGTGTGGTCAGCACGGATCGCCCGCGCGCCCCTCTGGCGCGCTACCATCGCCTCGACCAGTGGATACAGCCGGACCGCTTCGATTCATGCACGCAGAGCGGCTGTCACAGCCCGCTGCCGCACGCGCGACGCAAGGAGGTTCGCGCGTTTCTGAACATGCACGCCACCGCCCTGCATTGTGCCATCTG
>JAAYXS010000025.1 GCA_012515775.1 Phycisphaerae bacterium | reverse complement strand
GCGTATTTGACGGCCGCGATGCCCACACGGCGCGCGACTTCCGCCACTTCCGCGCTGTCGGCCGGCGTTTCCGCGGGCGCCTGCTGCTCATCAAGCTGTGCGTCGTCCGGCTCAGCCTGCTTCGTCCGGGCCCGTTCTTCGATCAGTGCCCGCGCCCGGTTCTCGGCCTCGTCCAGCAATTCACGCAGCTTCACCGTTCCCCCGGCGCGCGTTTTCAACGGCCGGCGATCTTCACCCAGCACGCTGCCGAACGTCACGTGATCGATGCGATGCCGCGGCTGCACCCAGCCCGCCGCCCGGGCCACCGCCAGGAACATCTCAAAATGCAGCTTCTGCCGGGCATCGGTCACGTAGATGACGCGGTCCGCCCCAACTCCGGACGAAAACCGCAAATCGCGCAGCCGGAAGCGAATCGCCGCCAAATCGGTCGTGGCATACAGATAGGCGCCGTCAGACTTCTGAATGATCAGCGGCAACGGCTGCCCTTCGGGCGACTTGAAGCGCGGTTCGCCTTTTTCATCCCAAATGAAGACGCACACCGCGCCCTGATCGTCGCGGACTTCCGCCCACGGCGCAGGTTTCGCATTGGCGCTGCCTTCTCCCAGTTCGTCACGTTGGCCACGGGGGGCCGACGCTACGGACGGCGGCAGCTCTTCCCGGGGGGCCGCCGCTACGCGCGGCGGCAGCTCTTCCCGGAGTTCTCTGATAATGTCTGGCAATTGGTCGTTATAGAAGCTCTCTCCGCGCACGTCCTCCGGCCGCAACAAGACACCGAGGCGTTTATAGAGTTCGTTCATGGCCTCCTGTGAGACGGCGCACATCTGCCGCCACAGCTCCCGTGTGGGAGGATCGCCGCCCTGGAGTTCCGCCACCGCGCGCCGCGCCTCGTCCGCGAACTTCGGGTCCTCATCAAATCGCTGCTGCGCAGCGCGGTAATCGCCCTCAATCGCCTCCAGCACATCAGCATGCGTCTGCGGCGTCGGTAACGGGTGCTCACGATACCACCGGATGAGCATGCCGAACTGCGTCCCCCAGTCGCCAATGTGATTCTGCCGAATGACGTCGTGCCCTTCGAACGCCAGCACGCGCGCGAAAACGTCGCCGATGATCGTGCTGCGCAGGTGCCCGACGTGCATCTGCTTGGCGATGTTCGGCTGCGAGTACTCAACAACGATGCGCTGCGGCTGCGCGACCGGGGCGATCCTCAAGCGATCGGCGAACGTTGTGGAAGCCGGCGAGACGGGAACGTGCGACGGCGTCGCCTCCGAGGGCTCTTCCGGCGGACGTGGAATCTCGCCCAGGTAGTCGGCCAGAGCTGTTGCCTTCAGGCGGATGTTGATGAAGCCCGGCCCGGCGATTTCCAGCGGCTCGACCAGACCGCCCAGGCGCGGCTGCACGGCGGCCACAATGCGTTCGGCCACCTCGCGCGGCTTGGCGCGCAGCTCCTTGGCCAGCGACATGGCGACGTTGCACTGGTAATCGCCGAATTTCGGATCGCCGGCCGGGCGGATCATGGCATCGACGTCTGCGGCGCGCTTGCCGGTTATCTCGGCGATCGCGTCACGAAAATGACGGCGCAACAGCTCAATCAGGCTTTCGTTGGTCATTCGAGAGAGGCTACCGGGCGCGCCGTCACGTTTCAACTACTCTGCTGCGTCCGGCTATCACGATCGAAAGAAGCCGCGCCGGGGAGCTCGCTGCATCTTTTTCGCCAGCGCCAACCTCGCCAGTGATACTGCGACGTCGCGCTGCAATTGCTCCCGGGGGCCTTTCGCCAGGCGATACAGCAGCCGGTTGAGGAAGAACACACCGGCCGCGTAGGGCGGAACGGCAACGAGCCACAAGATGGCATGCTCCCGCGTGACGAGCAGGTCGCGCGGGTCGCCGCTCATAATCGTCGCGCACAGCGCTGTGAAAGGAACAAGGATCGTCGCCGTCAGCATGGTCAGTCCGGAGAAGTGATACCTGAGCAGCGTGCTACGCCAGCCCGGCTTGGCCATGCACGACTGGCGATACCGAACGACAGAAGCAAGCCAAACGATCAGCGCGATCAGGGCGGAAACGCCGGGGCACAGCGACACGGTTCCGCCGCCCCCAAACGCGATCAGCCCGGCAGGCGCGCCAAAGACGAACACGGCGAGTAAGGCGCCTACCGCCATGGTGGGAGCTGTCTCCATCTTCCGCAATTGTGCCGTAATCAGGTTCGCTGGGACCTCGGCGAGGTAAACGGGGTTCTCGTAGCCGCACTCGGGACAGCGTACCAAATCACCCGAGAGGCCCCGCAGGTTATAGCCGCATGTCAGGCAGTACAGATCGCGGTCGATGGATCGCGTTTCGGCTTGAGAGGGCTGTAGGTTGGATTCCGATTCGCCCATGCCGGCAATATATCCGGGTCGGAAATTGCGACACAAGCACGCGGGATCATGCGCCAGCGCCCCGCCGCGCCTTCTTCCACGCCAATTGCATCAGATCGTAATTCGTCTGCTGCATGCCGAGCTGCTGATAAACCTGGATCGCGGTCGTGTTACGCCGGTCCACATACAGCCGCAGACCGCAAACGCCGGGCGATTGCCGGGCGAGCTGTTCGACGTGATGGTGCAGGGCGGTGTATATGCCCACGCCGCGGGCTTCGGGCAGCACGTATACGCTTTGCAGCCACCAGAACCAATCGTCGCGCCAGTCACTCCACTCACGCGTGATCAGCAATTGGCCGACCACCTTGCCCGCGCGCTCGGCCAGGAAGTACGTTCCACGCTGCGTGTCCGTCAGTACCCGACGTACGCCTGAGCGCGCCGTGGCCGGGTCAAGCTCCAGGTTCTCCGTCTCGGCCGCCATGGCAATGTTGTTGGCGGTGATGGTTTCCAAGTCGGCAAGCGTAGCGATTCGGATACGGATTTCGTCCATTGCGGTTGACGCCTCAGTCTGGCGCTGCGAACTTATCTACGGGCTTGGCCCAACGTCGCGAATCCGATTCCGCCCGGCTCCGCGTTGGCGCCGGTTAATGGCACGACACCGGATTCGGTTCGATACCAACTAGCCTAGCGGCTGTAAGCGTGATGATCCAGAATTGGCATGCAAAACGCGTCACGGTGATGGGGCTGGGCCGTTTCGGGGGAGGCGTCGGAGTCACACGCTGGCTGGCCCGCGCCGGGGCACGTCTGACCCTGACCGACAAGCTCCCGGCGGCGGAGCTGGGCGATTCACTGGCGCAGCTCGACGGGCTCGAGATTAATTACCGGTTGGGCGGCCATGACGAACGCGATTTCCGCGAGACCGACCTGGTCGTAATCAATCCCGCCGTGCCGGAAAGCTCGCCGTTCCTGCAGGCGGCCGTGTCCGCGGGCGTGCCACTGACGACCGAAATCAACCTCTTCGTGGAACGCTGCCGGGCGCGCTGCGTCGGGGTAACCGGATCGGTTGGGAAGAGCACTGTCACGGCGATGGTGGGGCATGTGCTGAAGGGAGGGATCGAGGGATCTAGGGATCTAGGGATCAAGGGATCGAGGGATCGAGGGATCAAGAGCGAGGCGTCTTCCTCCGCTTTCGATGCTTGTGGCGGCGGGCGTCGTGTGTGGGTGGGCGGCAATATCGGGCGCTCGCTGCTGGAGGTGCTGGAGGAGATTCGGGCTGAGGACATAGTCGTCCTCGAGCTCTCCAGCTTTCATTTGCAGCGCACGCCGCTGGTGCGCTGGAGCCCGCATATCGCCGTGCTGACGAACATCTCGCCCAACCATCTGGACTGGCACGGCAACTTCGCCGGCTACCTGGCGGCGAAGCTCAACATCGTACGCTTTCAGGATCCGGCGCGGGATGCGGTCGTTATCGGCGATGATCCCGAATTGCGGCGGCATTTCGACCGGCTGTTCGGCGATCTGTCCGGCGTGTGGCGCTATGGACTGGACGGTGACGACCCCATCGCGGTCTGCCAGTCCACTGCCGCGGTTGACTGCGACGATCGCCGCTTGCGCTGGCCGGACACGCGGCTGGCCGTCCCGGGCCGGCATAACCGGCTCAACGCGGCGGCCGCCTTGACGGTGGCGCACTTGCTGGGAATCGAGCCGCAACGGTCCAGCGCGGCCTTGGCCACTTTTGAAGCCTTGCCGGACCGGCTGCAACGCGTGGGGGAGATCGACGGCGTCACGTACTACAACGACTCAAAGTCGACCACGCCGACCGCGGCAGCCACGGCGATGCAAGCCATTGATGGGCCGTTGTTGATGATTCTTGGCGGCTACGACAAGGGCAGCGACTTTGGGGAGTTTGCGCGGGCGGCCGCAGATCGTGTGAAGTTCGCCGCCTGCATCGGTCAGACGGGTAAGCAGATTGCGGAGCTAATCCGGGCGGCAGGGGGGCAGGCCGAGTACTGCGACGACCTGACGCGCGCGGTGAGCGCCTGTCGGGCGCAAGCCGCCGCCGGTGACACGGTGCTGCTGTCGCCGGCTTGCGCCTCCTGGGATCAGTTCGAAGACTACCGGGCGCGCGGCGCGGCGTTTACTCGCTTGGTCCGCGGGGGCGCCGACTGAGGGCGTGAACGCGACCCGAACTTGAATTTATATGGTTCGAACCTGTCCGGCATGCCCACGCTTCAGGGCTTTACCTCGACCTGGTTGAACTCCGCCATTTTGCCTTGCGTACTGAAGACGATTCGCAGTCCCCGCGTGCCACGCTCGAATTCCGCCACGAACGTGACGGCTTGGAGCCCCAGTACGGGAGTAAGCTTGCCCTGGTCGAGCGATTTGAACTTGCCCAGCTTGGTTTGCAGGTCGGCCCACAACTGGCGAGCCTTCTGCTCGTTCAAACTGGCGCGCAACTGGTCATCGCCCGCCTCGACGAAACCCCGGTAGTCGCCGTCGATCAGCTTTTGCACGATGGCGCGGGCCTGCTCAATGATCTTGGTGTCATCCTTCGGAGGCGCCAGCTTCTCGCGTCTCCGGCGCCCTTCGCCGGCCGCCTTCACATCATCTTCCATACGCGCCAGCCGGTCGCGCGCATTCTGCGCCGCCGCGCTGTCCGGATAGCCCTTGATGACCTTCTCGAAATACTCGCGCGACTTGTCGAACATCTCGGCCCGGGCAAATCGATCTCCCAACTCGTACCAGCGCTCAGCCTGTTCGCTGGCCTCCGATTTGGCGATCGCTTCCTGAATTTGCGGATCGTTCTCGATGTGGTCCAGGGCTTCCTGGGCAACCTCGGCGGCCTCGGTGTCGGCAAACTCCTCGACTACTGAGTTGTAGAGCTGCCGGGCAATGGAATACTGCCCGAATTCCATGCACTCGGCCGCACTGTCGTTACGCACCTGGCCGCGCGCGTTATCGAGCGCCTTGAGAATGATGGCCTTGGTGTAGTTGTCGCTTTGCATGCGCCCGATTTCGCGCTCGACGTTCTCCTTGATTTCACGGAAATCCTTGCCAGGTTCTACCGCCTGGCCGCCGCGGGGGCGCCGGGCGCGTTGACGAGAGGACCGCGACGAGCGCCGGCGACCGCGTTTGTCGGTGTCGTCGCCCAGGCCGGTCAGACGGACGCTCAACTCGGCCAACTTGGCAGCGGCGTCCTCGTACTTTTCCTCCTTGAAGTCCTGCTGTGCGGATTCGAGCTGCTTTTGGGCCCCCAAGCTGATCTGCCGCAGCAGCTCTTCAGCTTGCTCTTCCAAATCGATGTCCTCCCGGTCGCGGAAGAAAGCCTTCAAGGTCGTGGCCAGCGTGTACGCGCGCCCGATTTCGCCCTTTTCAATGAACTCGCTGACTTTCTGGATATTTTTCTGCAGCAACTCTTCCGTGGCGGCCAGCGTCGGGGTCTTCGCAAGCACCGCCTGAATCTTTTCTTCCAGGTTCTCGCGTGGATCGGTTGCGTCAAACCGGGCGTAGGCCACGCGCCGGTGCGTGTCAATAATGTAGGTGATTCCAGGGGCAGGAAAACGCCAAGTTCGCATGTAATCCCGGAACGTCCCCACCATCGGGTTAAGCTGCACAAGGTCGAACTTCGGCTTTCGCTCCTTCTCCACCTTGTCAATGACTTTCTTGTTCTGGCGGCAAAGGCCGAGGATCGTTACGCCCCGCGGGCCGTACTTTTCCGCCAACTCGTCGAGCGTCGAGAAGAAATCCAGCGACGCGCTATCCAGGCTGCTCCAATAGTAAAGCACGAGGATGCGGTGCGAATAAAGTTCGAATAACGAAATGGTGTCTTTGTCAGATCTGGCGTTCTCGCTTTTGGGGACCCTGAAGTCCGGGGCCTCTTCGCCCACTTGCTGGGCGAAAGCGGAACCCGCCAGCAGGATACATACGCCGCATGCGGCCGTTTGCAGGTAG